>JAJWAL010000015.1:32493-35087 GCA_021618535.1 Segatella copri
GTATATGAGTGACATTGACGATATTATCATGGGCGGTATGGTCTTCAAAGGCGGCGGTGGTCCTAAGAAGGATGACGACGACAAGGTGAAGACCAAAGCCAAGAAGAAAAAGTACATAACGGGTGCTCACGGTAGTGGCTCTGCCCGTCAGAAGGCAAAGTATCGCCAGCAGAGAGCCAATCGTAAATCCCAGAAGAAGAAATAATACTTCTCTATCATAAATACATGTTTCGCCCGTGTGCTGTATGATAACAGCGCACGGGCGAACTGTTTTCTGATAATGGGAGCCATGAATAGAGTACTGGCAAGCGAAAGACAGCATACTGGTATAAGTAAGACAGCCCACTAGCAAGCGTATTGCCAGTGGGCTGTTCTTCTTAAACAGTCATCAAATTCCAGGTGAAGAGTAAAACGGCTATCGGTTCTTTACACTCTTAACGCCCCTGCCCTTTGTTAGATGAAGGGTTACAGGCTTCAATTGATGCTTGCCGTGGTCATAAATGATGGCTGGGTCCAGTCGTCTACCATCAAAGCTAACCTCGAAATGGAGGTGCTCTGTGGTAGCCCTACCGGTACGGCCCGTCAAACCGATTACCTGACCAGCCTTTACCTTATCGCCCTTCTTCACCTTGTTCCTACTCTGATGACTGTAGAGCGTCTCGAAACCATAAGCATGCCTGATACGGATGCAGTTGCCGTAACCATAGAAGGGTCCTGATGCAACAACCGTACCGTCAAAGGCAGCCACAATCTCATCATTCGGGCACGTCTTGAGGTCAACCCCCGAATGGCGGCGCTTGCCACCATAAGGACTGATTACCTTGGCACCCGGCAAAGGATAAGCCCAGGCTGTCTTTTCTATCTTCTCCAAATCAAGCTCGAAAGTATTGGTAATGGTAAACGGATCATGAACCTCATCAGGATCGAGCGTCATTCCATCTCCTATTCCACCCTTTTTCTTGCCAGATGCCTCCTTGTCAGCCTCAGCATTTCTTCCTACAGAAGAATCCTTGCCACCGATAACCGAAGCGATGACACGGGCACCATGCTTGCGGAACTGCACCGTCTGGCGGCGCAACTTATGCGATTTCAGTTCGATGAAGGTTTCAGGATTCAACCTACCGCCATTCACCATGATAGAGAAGTCGCAATAAGTTTCACCCTCCTTAGAGCCTACAATGGCAATCGTCTGTCCGGCATCCACATGCTGTCCTACCTTAACCAGGTTCTCGGCATTGTTGGCATAAACGGTTTCCAGACCGCAATCGTGGCGCACCACGATGACATTACCCATTGATTCCGACTTTCTGGAAAGTCGCACATAACCTTCGAGCAGCGCCTTGACAGCATCGCCTTTAGAGGTAGAGATACGCAACACATGATTGTTCAGAAGGGTTGCTTTGCCCACAGGAAGCGGGAAGGAATATTCCTTAGCACGGAATATCTCAAAGTCTACATTAAATGCCTGACTCTGGGCAAAGAGACCGGGTGTTGCAATACTCACCTGCTGCTGTTCGGCTGCCGTGAATACATTTTTAGCGGGCATAAAGCTGCTCAGCGAGAACACCATGAGTCCTGCCACAGCCAATAGCCTCAATCCTTTTTTCATTCTTTTCATTATTTACTTTTTCTTTCCGATTTTCAAAATATTCTATAAACTATTAACTGAAAAACATCCATTTCTCCCTCTCCGTTCTTACAGAAAAGGAAAAATGGATGTTATCTTGAAAACTATCTGATACTTACCTGCTACCAGGCTTTTACTTCAACAAGATGCCTGTATAGATTCTGCCACTCTCGATACCCAGCTTTCTGGCAGAGAAGTACTCATCGCTATGGGCAAAGGTACAGATGCCACAATCCTGGATATTCTCTTCGGCCACTCCACAATGCAGAAGTATCTGTCTGTTGCAGAGCGGAAGATTGAGATGCCATTTCAGCGGCTGCACGATATTACCCTCAGCAGCCAGGCGCTCACGCTCAGCAGGATCAACCGAGAAGGCGGCATTAGGACGCTGTTCGGCAATCTCTTCCATAGGGAAAGCTGCCTGCTCGAACGCCTCGTAAACCTCATCGCCCACCTCGAAATGGTCGAGCGAAATGCCCGGACCTATCACCGCCTTCAACTTCTTCGGGTCGGTATGATAGGTAAACGCCATCTCCTGAATGGTTTTATGCACGATGCGAGCCAGCGTACCACGCCAGCCGGCATGGATGGCAGCCACAGCATGATGCTCCTCATCATAAAGAAGCACAGGGATGCAATCGGCAGTAGAAACACCGATACATACACCTTTCTGGTCAGTCATCACGGCATCTACACCTTCGAGCACCATCTTGCGGATATTCTCAGGCATGGTGAGAAACTCACCGGCAATATTGCGCACCTCTACTCCATGCACCTGATGGGGCATGATGATATGGTCGGTAGTGACACCGAGCTCAGCAGCCAGACGCTTGCGGTTCTCTGCAACATGCTCGGCAAAATCGCCGCAATATTCGTTGATATTGAATTCGCTATAGTTGCCCTGGCTCACTCCACCCTTGCGGGTTGTAGAGAAAGCCATGACACCAGCGGCTACCTGATATTCTTT
>JAJWAL010000015.1:35187-39351 GCA_021618535.1 Segatella copri
TACTCGTATTCGAAATCATCGAGGTCGTCAACATCCTCGATTTCATCCTCATCAATATATTCTACTACATCCTCGCCCTCTGCAGCCAGTTCCTGCTGGAAGCGAGACATATCCTTGTCACGGTGAACAAGCGTATCTTCGGCAGTAATCTCCTGAAGCTTGTTGCTCTCAGAATTGAGTTCCTTCCAGAGCACGTCCTTCAGCTCCTGGATACCCTGTCCGGTAACAGACGAGATGAAGACCACCGGAAGATCGGTAGGCAAAGTTTCCTTGAGCATTTCAATCAGTTCTTCGTCGAGCAGATCGCACTTGGTGATAGCCAGCACGCGATGCTTGTCGAGCATCTCTGGATTGAAGTTCTCCAATTCGCCCAGCAATACTTCATATTCTTTCTTGATGTCGTCAGTATCGCCCGGAACCATGAAGAGCAGCAGAGAGTTGCGCTCAATATGACGGAGGAATCGCAAACCCAGTCCCTTTCCTTCGCTCGCACCCTCGATGATGCCAGGAATATCAGCCATGACAAAACTCTGGTGATCGCGATAATCTACGATACCCAGCGATGGTTCGAGCGTAGTAAACGGATAGTTTGCAATCTTAGGACGGGCACTTGATACGGCACTCAGCAAAGTTGACTTGCCGGCATTAGGGAAACCTACCAGACCTACATCGGCAAGGAGTTTGAGCTCCATGATGATGGTCATCTCCTGCATAGGTTCGCCCGGCTGTGCATAGCGAGGAGCCTGGTTGGTAGAGGTACGGAACTGGAAGTTGCCCAATCCGCCACGACCGCCCTTGAGGAGCAGAACTTCCTGCCCGTCATAAGCCACATCGCATACAAACTTGCCTGTTTCGGCATTATATACCACGGTACCGCAAGGCACATCGATATAAATATCCTTGCCATCGGTTCCATGACACTTATCACGGCCACCATTTCCACCATGCTCGGCAAAGAAGTGGCGCTGATACTTGAGGTGCAGCAACGTCCAGTAGTTATGGTTGCCGCGGAGATAGATGCTTCCTCCACGTCCGCCGTCGCCACCGTCAGGACCGCCGTTAGGCTGGTACTTTACGTGGCGCAGGTGCATGGAGCCCTTGCCACCCTTACCAGAGCGGCATTGTATCTTTACGTAGTCTACGAAATTGGATTCAGCCATTTATTCTTTTCTTTTTATTTAATGAATAAATCTTCCCCACCATAGCGGGGAAGATTCTTTATCTTGATTACAAGTTGTCGATTACATTGCAAACACGAGCGAAAATCTCATCTACAGTACCGAGACCCTCGATGTGGTGATGAATGCCTTCCTTCTCATACCAGTCGATGAGCGGAGCAGTCTGTGTATGATAAACATTGAGACGCTTCTTGATAGTCTCCTCGTTATCATCAGAACGGCCGCTTTCCTTACCGCGGTTAATCAGGCGAGCCATCAGCTCATCCTCAGGAACAGCCAACTCAATCATCGCAGCAATCTTATGACCACGCTCAGAAAGCATCTTCTTCAGAGCCTCAGCCTGTGGAGTGGTACGTGGGAAACCGTCGAAGATTACACCAGCGTGATCCTTACCGAAGCTATCGTATACACTTGCGAGGATGTCAATCATCAACTCGTCTGGAATCAACTGACCATTGTCGATATAACCCTTAGCTGTCTTACCAAGTTCTGTACCGTTCTTGATTTCGTTACGAAGTACGTCACCTGTAGAAATGTGACCGAGACCATACTTCTCGATCATCTTGTCGCTCTGTGTGCCTTTACCTGCACCTGGAGCGCCGAAAATTACGATATTTTTCATTTTTACCTTAATATATATATAAAATATTTATGTTGTGTCAGAAACTTAACTATATTTATTAACCCACTTCTGCCCCTTTGGAGACAAAAGAACTGCAAAAACAATTCCAAAGAGAACTGTTACAACGCCTAAGAAAAATAATGCATCCATTATAGGTCCCCCTATTCTTCTACAATCGTGTAGATGTCACGGAGGTTTCTGCCTTCTTGGTCATAATCTAATCCATATCCCACGATGAAATCGTTAGGGATTTCCATAACAGCATAGTTGATATCAAGATCAACCTTCAAGTTGCCTGGTTTCACGAGGAGGGAACAAACCTCAACGCTGGCTGGGTTCATCTTCTTCAGGTCTTCAATCATGTGAGCCATGGTGAAACCGGAATCTACGATGTCCTCTACGATAACCACGTGGCGACCTGCCAAATCCTGGTTCAAACCCATCAGGGTTTTCATGCTGCCCGTAGAGGAGGTACCCTCGTAAGAAGCATACTTCACGAATGAAATCTCGCTTGGCACGGTAATCATTCGCATCAAGTCGGCTGCAAAGATAAATGCGCCGTTCAATACTGCCAGGAAGACAGGTTTCTTACCTGCATAATCCTTGTTCAGACGGTCTGCTACGACCTGTACTTTCTTCAGAATCTCAGCCTCAGGAATCGATGTCTTGAAGCTCTTATCCTTGATCTTTACTATGCTCATAGTCTGTTCTATAATAATATTTTCTGCAAAATTACGAAAAAAACATGAAACTTCGTGCTTTCATCAACTATTTTTTGTACTTTTGCATGAAAATAACCGTTTATCTGCATGAGTTGACAAATTATCACGACAGTTCGCGCAGATAATACTAAGATTATCAGATAATATGAAGATTTTCACAAGCGCTCAGATTCATGAGTTGGATAAATACACCATTGAGCACGAACCTATCAGTTCGCTCAACCTGATGGAACGTGCAGCCAAAGCGCTGACACGTGCCCTAGAAGAGGAATGGTCTAACCGCACTCCAGTAGTTGTCTTCGCCGGTCCGGGTAATAACGGCGGCGATGCGCTTGCTGTGGCGAGAATGCTCAGCGAGGATGGATATGATGTAAGTGTATACCTCTTTAATGTACAGAATAAGCTGTCGGCAGACTGTCTTGCCAACAAGAAGCGTCTGCTGGATGCAAAGAGAGTGAAATTTACTGAGATTACCACTAATCTGGACCCTCCTAAGCTCAATGCAGAAACGCTGGTGGTGGACGGTCTCTTTGGAAGCGGACTCAACAAACCATTGGCTGGCGGATTCGCCGCGATGGTGAAATATATCAACCAGAGTCCTGCCAAGGTAGTAAGCATAGATATCCCTTCGGGACTGATGACCGAGGACAATTCCTATAATATCCATGCCAACATCATCCGTGCCACTCTGACCCTTACCCTGCAGCAGAAGAAACTGTCGATGCTGATGGCGGATAACCAGCAGTACCTGGGCAGACTGCGCGTTCTCGACATCCGACTTTCCCAGGAATTCATCCAGAATACGGAATGCCGGTGCCGCATACTCGAAGAGAACGACATCCGTCCGCTCCTGAAATCGCGCAGCGACTTTGCCCATAAAGGCAGCATGGGTAATGCGCTGCTCATAGCGGGAAGTTACGGCATGAGCGGCGCTTCGGTATTAGCCACCAAGGCTTGTCTGAGAACCGGTGCGGGCAAGGTTACAGCCCATACCCCAAAACGGAATTATGAAATCATGCAGATTTCGGTACCTGAAGCGGTACTGCAGATGGATGCTGAAGAAACCATATTCAGCGAACCGGTAGATACAGAGATGTTCGATGCGCTGGGCGTAGGTCCCGGATTGGGACAGAACGAGACAACAGCCATCGCCCTCATCGCCCAACTGCGCCGTGCTACCTGTCCGCTCGTCATTGATGCCGATGCGCTCAATATTCTTTCCAGCCACAGGGCGTGGATGCAGCAGTTGCCAAAGAATATCATCATGACACCCCATCCGAAGGAGTTCGACCGGCTTGCCGGCAATGCGAGCAGCAGCTGTACCGAAAGACTGATGAAGGCAAGCGAACTGGCTGAACGCCTCCAGGCATACATTATATTAAAGGGACATTATTCTGCACTCTGCCACCCTGACGGGAAGATTGACTTCTGCAGTACGGGCAACAGCGGTATGGCTACAGCAGGCAGCGGTGATGTACTGACAGGTATCATCACCGGTCTTCTGGCAAGAGGATACAAACAGGAAGATGCCTGTCGCCTGGGTATGCATCTTCATGGTCTGGCAGGCGATCTTGCAGCTAAAGATCTGGGCAAAGAAAGCCTCATCGCCAGCGACATCATCCAGTATCTTCCGAAAGCATTT
>JAJWAL010000101.1:0-11260 GCA_021618535.1 Segatella copri
AGCTGCCGTAGCTCCTATCATCGAAGAAGCAGGAGCAGGCATAACCATCAGTTCGTTGGAAGAGCTGGATGACAAACTTGCCAATCTTACCACGAAACAGAAAAAGGAGATGAAAAAGCAAGCGGTAAATTTGGCACAGAAACTGAATAAAGGAAGTTTTCTGACAAAGACATTAAAAGAAATTAATTTTAGATAGAATGATTCAAGACAAGAAAGTCATTATAGCTATTCCTATATATAGGGATTTACGTGAAGAAGAGATTGTTGCTCTTGACAATAATCTCGAAATTCTACGTAATTATCCTACTGTACTGATAAAGCCTACAGGGTTGAATACTAATGCTTTAAAAGAAAGGTATCCACAAGTAGGAGAAATCGAAGTAAGTAATCAGTGGCTAGGAACCATTAATGGTATTATGGGATATAACGAAATGATGACATCTCCTGATTTTTATAGTTTATTCAGCGATTACGAATATCTCCTTATCTGTCAGACAGATGTATGGATATTCAGAGATGATCTCATGAAGTGGATAGATATGGGTATCGATCTTGTTGGTGCACCATGGCCTAACAGAAATATGTATCTGCACTTTCCAATGAAACAATATCTCCAACTGAAAGTAAAGTTAAAACCTGCTAACAAAAATCTCCATTGCCAAATGTTTGGCAGAATTGGTAATGGCGGGTTCTGTTTGAGAAAGGTAGAAGTATTCAAGAAGCTCTGCATCAAGTATGCCCAAGAAATTCAACTGTATAATTCTTTTGAAGATCCACTACACAATGAAGATATATTCTGGGCATTAGTTCCAACAGAACTTAAACTACCAACGATAGAGCAAGCTGCAGATTTTGCCTTTGACCGCAAGTTGGAACTATGCTATAAAATAAATAATAATAAGCTTCCTATGGCTGCTCACGGATATGACCGAAAACATCGAAAAGAATTTTGGTCAAAGTTTATTCCAAAAGAGGCATTTAAAAAACAATAAACAAAAAGTATATGGACAAGATTCTTACAATTATCATACCTACTTATAACATGAGTGAGTATCTTGATACTTGTCTAAAATCATTGATTATCGAAAGCAATCTATTAGAGGTTCTTATTATCAATGATGGAAGCAAGGACAATTCTTTGGATATAGCTAAAAAGTATGAGAAAAAATATCCACATATATTTAGAACTATAGATAAGCCAAATGGCAATTATGGTTCTTGCATCAATCGTGGACTAAAAGAAGCGACAGGAAAATATGTTAAAGTGTTAGATGCTGACGACAAATTCAATACTGAGTCTTTAATGAACTTGGTAGATATTGCCTCAAAGACAGATGTTGATGCATTTATAACAGACTTTTCCAAGTCTCATGTAAATGGCAAAGAAGATCATGTGACTTTTAACTTGCCAAGCAACCAAACATTGCAGTTTACAGACTATTGCTGTCATAAAGACATCATCAATCTTTGGATGCATGCCATTACATACAAACGCGAGAATCTGTTAGCTATCAATTACAAGCAAACTGAAGGTATTTCTTATACTGACCAAGAATGGATTTTTATGCCATTAACTACAATCAGAACGTTTAAGTATGTACCGGGAATTCTCTACATATACACATTAGGTCGTGAAGGGCAGACCATGTCTAACACATTCTCGGCAAAGCATTTCAAGGATAATATCATATGTACGAGCCACATTTTAGACAGTTATGCTACACTCACCAATGTGAACTCTGCAATAAAAGATATGCTGGTCGAGAAGTTGTTTAAAAGAATAAGATACATATATAAATTCTATTTATTGAAGTGTCAACAGCCAGATTACACGATACTAACAGAATTAGATAAAAAACTAGAGATTACATGTCCAGAAGTATATGAACGTTCTAATCATATTATCATGAGTAGCCCACTCTTGTTATACAAGTATATCAAGCATTGGCGCTCCAATCCAAACAGTAAGTTATTACAGTTTATGATAAAATTATACAAAGGCAAAAAATCTCTCAAATAATAAAACAATGAAGATTTCACTAATCATATCCACGTATAATCGCCCCGAGGCTTTACGTTTGAGCCTTATGAGCGCAAAAGTTCAGACACGTATACCTGACGAAGTAATAATCGCAGACGATGGTTCTAAAGAAAATACAAGAGAACTTATAAAAAACTTCGCCAAAGATTTCCCATGTCCAATTCTCCATGCATGGCAAGAAGATAAAGGCTTTCGCCTGGCAGAGTCTAGAAACAATGCTCTTCGCATGGCCCATGGAGACTATATTGTGTTTATTGACGGAGATATCATTATGGAGCGTCATTTTATCGCAGATCATGAGCGCTTAGCTGAAAAAGGATATTTTGTTATAGGAAGTAGAGCTTCTTTAAAAAATAAGCTCACCCTTAAGCTTATCAAAGAAAAGAAGATAAATATCCCGTTTTACACTAAAGGCGTAAGACGGAAAGAAAATGCCCTATGGCTACCTTTTCTCACATTTTGGACAAAAAACCTTTACCACAAGCGTCGCTTCTATGGCAGAGGTGCCAATATGGCTATGTGGTTTGAGGATTTGCGCAAAGTAAATGGCTTCGACCAGGAGTTAATAGGCTATGGGTATGAAGATTTCGATCTGTTCAACCGTCTTTTCAATATTGGGCTAAAGCGAAAGTATGCTAAGTTCCAAGCTATAGAGTATCATCTCTTCCATGAAAGAGATAGCATTTGCTGCGAGAATGAACGCCACTTTCTTAAGGATATGAAAAGAACAAGATGCAAGAAAGGATTAAAAGAAATAGAATAACGATTTAAAATAGAAAGAAATGATTAATACGACTTCATTTTTGTTATCAATTATAATTCCATCCTATAACATGGAGGAATATATTGGAAACAATTTAAAAAGACTTGTTGCCACACAGCACTTAGATAAAATAGAAATTATTGTTGTCAATGACGGCAGCAAAGACAACACATCTGCTATTGCACACGAATACCAACAGCAATTTCCACAGAACATTATTGTTGTTGATAAAGAGAATGCACATTATGGTTCATGCATAAATAAGGGCTTAGCACTTGCTCGCGGAAAATATTTCCGGATTCTCGATGCTGATGATTTTTTTGAACCTGATGCATTAGACGCATTTGTTGAAAAACTGGAAACTTGTGATGCAGATCTTGTTGTTACACTCAGAACAGAAATAACAATAGACAAAAACGGAAAGGAAAAAACTAAAAAGTTCCCTATTGCCAATATTGAATACGGAAAGGTTTATGAGGCCTCAAGTTTTGTAATCACAGATTATTCTAAAAAAGTAGAATTCAACATGCATAGCATGACTTACAAGAGTAGTATTTTGCATAAAGTAGGTTTAGTACTTCCTACAGGAATCTGCTATACGGACCTGCTATATTGCCTTATACCTTTAAGTTCTATCAAAGACCTTATTGTATATGATATATATCTATATAACTATCTTGTAGGAAGAGAAGGAAATAGTACTAACGCTATAGCCTTAAAGAAGAACTTTTCTCATATTACAAAGGTACTTACATTGATGTTTGAATATCTCGACGCGCAAAAACAAGAATGTCTGACTCCAGCTATCAGACTCAATCAACTTAGATATATTGACGAAGCCGCAATTCTTTTTATGCAAAGCTTAAGATTCAATAAGCATATCAAAAAGGAAGATTATTCTAACATCACCGTAGTAATGAATTATTGCAGAAAATATGGAATAATAAATAAGTATATGAAGAAATATTATTTCCGTATATGGCAATTATTTAATACACGATTCTCGTTAAATTGCATGTTAGGCTGGTATGCCTTTACGCACCCATTTAGAAAAATATAACTTAGTTTGCACTAGTATGAAGAAATATGATTATCTTATAGTTGGCTCCGGACTCTTCGGAGCCACATTCGCCCATCTGGCTCATAAACAAGGAAAAACTTGTCTGGTGATAGATAAGCGACCACATCTCGGTGGCAATATCTATTGCGAAAACATAGAGGGCATCAACGTACATAAGTATGGTGCCCACATCTTCCATACCTCCAACAAAGAGGTGTGGAACTTCGTCAACTCTATCGTTGAGTTCAACCGCTACACCAACTCGCCTGTGGCAAACTACAAAGGCAAACTCTATAATCTGCCTTTCAATATGAATACCTTCTATCAGATGTGGGGCGTAACCACACCAGCAGAAGCACAGGCTAAAATTGATGAGCAGAAAGCAGAAGCCGTGGCTAAGATGAAGGCCGATGGCGTAAGCGAGCCGCGCAATCTGGAGGAACAGGCTCAGGTGCTCATCGGTAAAGATATCTATGAGCGTCTCATCAAGGGATATACCGAGAAGCAATGGGGACGAAAGTGTACTGACTTGCCAGCCTTCATCATCAAGCGACTGCCGGTACGCCTTATCTTCGACAACAATTACTTCAACGACAAGTATCAGGGAATCCCTATGGGGGGATACAACAAACTCATCGATGGTTTACTTGAGGGGGCAGATACAAAGGTATCAGTTGACTTCTTTAAAGACGAGATTGAACTCCCAAACGGTAACAAGGGGGTACTGAAAGATCATTGGAAAGAGATTGCCTCTAAGCTGGTTTTCACAGGCAAGATAGATGAGTTCTACAACTATCAGTTTGGTAAGCTCAACTATCGCACTGTCCGCTTTGAGCAGGAAACCATCGACTGCCCTAACTATCAAGGTAATGCCGTGGTAAACTATACTGAGCGCGAAGTGCCATATACCCGAGTGATTGAGCACAAGCATTTCGAAATGTTCGGAGCAGAAGTCTATGAGACCCCGAAGACGGTTATCTCCAAGGAATATTCCACCGAATGGAAGGATGGCATGGAACCTTATTATCCAGTAAATGATAAGGAGAATTCTGAATTATACACTCAATATAAGAACCTGGCAGATCAGGAGAAAGAGGTTATCTTTGGCGGCCGCCTTGCCGAATACAAGTATTATGACATGGCTCCTATCATAGAGAAAGCATTGGCTATGTTCAAATAAAGCTATTCTGTAAAGTCCCTTTAGCATTCCAAGTATATTTTGATTTCATATACTTGGAATACTGAAGGGGCTTTATACATTTATGATTCCTTCCACACTCTTCTCTAAGCAGAATAACATTGACAGCAATACAAAGCGACATTTTTATGATGAGACCATCACTAAACAGCGGATTATAGATTTTTGAGAGCTTGCAATATTAAGAGCCGAGCTTGCAATATTAAGCCACGAGCTTGCAATATTAAGAGCCGAGCTTGCAATATTACTTGGTATATTTTAACTAGAGCATGGTATATTAGAGTCAGAGCTAGCTATATTAAGTCACGAACTTGCAACCTTAGACCGGAGCTTGCAACCTTAAAGACTAGAACTTGCAACCTTACGGAACGGAACTTGCAACCTTACGGAACAGAAGTTCACAATATCCTTCTGTTTTTTCGTCAATAGCACTTCTTTTAGTATCATGGTCTTCGACTTGGCTACTTTTTCCTCACCAAACCATGATGACAAATTCCAGTGTCTTGTCTTATTTATCCTTTAACTCTTCCGTTTTTCACGTAAAAAGTTCGCGTAATTGATTTTTAATTACGCGAGCCACATCCTTATGATTATCAGGAAGTTAAAAGTAATCCTCGGGTAATTCTCGGGTAATTCTCGGGTAATTCTCGGGTAAAGTTCACGTAAATCTCGGGTAATTTACGTCAACTTCCACACTCTTCTCTTCAGCCACAACGCCAAGATGGGGTCACTCATTTCCAGATGCTTAGGAGCAGGTATTGTAATCAGATCTTTCACCATCAAGGACTTCTTGAGGCGGGTTACATTGGCAGCAGTACCCAGACGATAGGTTTCCAATATCGCCGTCTGGGTGAAACCGGTATGTACTCCATTAGTGATGGCATGCAGGAAATTCATCTGATAGGCTGAAAGGTCTTCGGTTTGCTGGATAAACAAGGGCTCACAGGCATCCAGCAACCGGTCTATTCCATATTTCAAGTCCTCTTCTGTAGCTGCAGAATCATCTTGCACGCGCAACCATACAAACCATGCCAACTGCTGTACATAAGAGGAATACCTATCTGTTACCTGACAGATTTCTCGAGCCAGCTCTTCAGAAATATGCTTGCCGGTAGATTCGAAACGCTGACAGATATACTCCACCCAGTCTTTCTCGCTAATCTTGTTCAGATAGAAGAAATCACCAAAGCGATAGAATGGGTAACTGGCATTCTGGAACATCTGTTCCATCATGTGTTTCTTGCTTCCATAAAGGCAGTAAGAAACATGGCTCTGTAATTGCCATACGCTACGGAGTTTCTTCTGGAAGGTCAAGGAATCAGGAAAATCACCTATCTGCTGAAATTCATCGATGCAGACTACGATATGACAACCTTTTGACCGAGCTATCATTTCCGGAAGTCTCAAAACCTCTTCGGTGGTATTGTTACCAGCATTATACTCCAACGCCAAAGAGAAATCTGTCAAAGGATCTTGTCCGATACTGATTTTCGGAACGAAACGGCTTAAGAATACCTTGGCATTCTCCATCCATTCTTCCCATTTTGAAGAAGTAGCCCGAACTACAGCCGTGGCAAAAGCATTGATAAAATCATTCTCCGAACGACAGCCAAAGGCATCTATACGAACTATCCTGATGTCCTCGCTCTCAACAAGCGAACACACCTTATCCACCAATGAAGTCTTACCCATACGACGAGGTGAAATCAATATCGTATTCACTCCATACGTAAAGTTCGCCTTCAGGCGTTCTGTTTCCTCTCTTCGGTCGGTGAAGGAATCTCCCTCCACACGAACACCGAATACAAACGGAGCTTCTTTACTTTTTCTCATAATCACTACCTTATTATATATATCTTCTACAAAGAAAATGCAAACGAGCGCAATGAAAGCTTGCTTTCAAATTGCCGAGTGCAGCTTTTCTTCTGCAAAGATAGCAAAAAAAAACAAATTAAACAAGGTTGTTTTAAACAAAGTTGTTTAAAATCATCATTTTTATTACGAATCAACTAATAATCAATGGATTACGAGCACTACGCCAAATAACTAAACGGGGTGATTTTTAAAACACGGACAAATTGAATTTGTCCGGATGGTTGTCCGGAAGCTTTGTAATCAAAAGAAAATCAGTAAGTTATGAGCAGCCGGACAATTTGTCCGGACAAATTCAATTTGTCCGTGTTATTTTTTTATGAGAAAGGAAGAAGAAGGAAAAGGAGGTTACGGATTGAGACGAGAACCTGTTATCCGAGAAGCTATAATCTGGCACCCGAGAAACTATGATTTAGCACATAAGAACCTATGTTTTCTGACCCACAAAACTATGACTTAGATTTTTTAACACAATTTGCCCCGAATGGCTGCTGAATTTCGGACCTTATCACACGCTCAAATTTGGCGGTTACAGAAGATAGTCGTATTTTTGCCCCCGTTTATCGGATATTCCGACAAACTAACTTTTAAACATTAAATAATTATGGAAAATAAAAATCTAAGAAACATAGAGAACCTTTTAGCCGCCAAGGCAAGTACACAACCACTTTACGAATTCCCTGTAGACCAGCTTCCACTCGGACTCCGCGACTCGCTCTCTGGCGTAGCTGCAGAGGCACGCGTGCCTGCCCTCTTCTCAGCCCTCCCTATTGCCGCAACCTACGCAGACCGTCTGAAGGCGAAGTATTGCGACGGCAGCGAAACTCCGATGGCACTCATGTCTATCATCATCGGCGAACAGGCATCGGGTAAGGGCGTATGCCGCCGCATCGAGAACATCTGGGCGAAGAAGATGGATAAGGACGATGAGAAACCACGTGAAGATGAAGCCTGGTACCAGCAGCACAAGGGCAAGAAGGGTGTAGTGGATCCAAAACCTTGCATCCGTCACATTGGCGATACAATCTCGAAGTCGGCTCTGATGCGTCGTCAGCTCTGTGCCGACGGCCACACCATGTATATGTTCAGCGAGGAGCTCGGTTCGATGAAGAGCGTATGGAAGGTGTTCGGCGACTACTTCCGTAAGGCGTTCGACCAGAGCGAAGTGGGTCAAGACTACATCACAGCCACCAGCGGCGTAACCCACGCCCAGCTCAACTTCACCGGCTGCTGCACCCAGAACATCTTCCAGAAGTTCTTCACCGATGACAACATCGAGGATGGATCTTCTTCTAGAATGATGCTCGCCAAGATGCCAGATACATCCTTCGCACCCCTCAGCCAGCACCACGGCTATACCGAGGAGGAGCAGACAAACATCCTCAAGGCAGTAACTCTCCTTGAACGTAGTCACGGCGTGATGGAGCTGCCTCGTATGTGCGAGGAGTTCTGCCAGTGGCTCGAAGCGAAGAGACAGCTTGCCCTGGCGAATGCCGACCGTGTGATGGATGTGTACCGTCGCCGTTCCGCCGTCATCGGCTTCCGTTGTGGCGTCATCTTCCACATCCTGGAGCAGACCGGAGAGGAGACTGATGCCTGCATCCGTTTTGCCAAGGCTGTGGCCGACTACGTGCTCGCCATGCAGATGGAGATGTTTGGCTTGCGTCTCGACAAGCAGCAGCAGGACAACGAGGCTATCCCTGTCTATAAGTCTCGTAACACCCTGCTCTTCGCCCAGCTCCCTGAGCAGTTCACCCTCTTCGATGCCAGCCGTGAGCGTGGCGACGGAGCCAGTCGTGAAACCATCCGTAAGATGATAAGCCGTTGGACCAAGCGTGGTCTCTGCAAGAAGCTGAAAGGTGGCGACACCGAGATCTGGCAGAAGCTTACCCTCTCGGCATAAAGCATCTTGAATCTCCTGAAACAGTTAATCCCCCATCACGCAGCCATAGCGTGGTGGGGGATTACTGTTTCTGCTAATATCGTATTTAATTGCTGATGGAAACCGATACAATAGAAACAAAAGAATATTACAATATCAAAAATTATACCCTAGGGTATAATACCTTTGGGTATAATTTTATAACTTCATAGAGAATCAGCACATTAAGCATCAAATCAATATACCTTCCATATATAATTCGATCGTCAAGAACCAAGAACAGAAGACGAAAGAAATCTGACAAGCCCTATTTTATTGCTGATGTCGCTCGATATATTCGGCTGCCTGGATATTCGAGAACACATAGTTCTTCAAATCCTGGAACTTAGACTCCTGCTTCGTTTCCTTCAGATTGCCATTCGGCAACACATCATAGCAGAAACTGCGGTTCATCGACGGATTATAGACGAAGCAACGCTGATGGTCTCTTGCCACAATCTGGTTGTCTGCCGAATAGAACACCATCTGGCGCTGCTGCTTCAGCAGATCCACGCCGAAGCCCTCGTACTCATAATTCAGATTCATCAAGCCGAAAAGCGTAGGCATTACATCTACCTGCATACCCAAACCGGCATACTGCTGCTGCGGAACCCCCGGACCAAAGATGATGAGCGGAATGTGGTTGTACGACTGCGGCAACTCGCCCTCGCTCTTACCCACCAGCTTACCATGGTCTGCCTGAATCACGAATATCGTGTTCTTATACCAAGACTCCCGGCTTGCCTTCTTCAGAAAGTCGCCTATCGCCCAGTCGGCATACTCCACAATCTGTGTTTCCTTCTCCTTGGTCTTCGGCTTGAAGAAATCAGGAATGATATATGGCGGATGATTGCTCACGGTGAGGATGGTAGCCATGAAAGGCTTGCCCGTCTTCGCCTTCTGGTTGATGGTGTTGAGGGCGTAGCCCATCTCGAAATGGTCGCTCACACCAAAGCTGTTCACCACCTCGCTCTTAGGATAGTTCTCCTGAGAGAAGATGTCATCGTAGCCATTGGTCTGGAAGAAAGCCTTCATGTTGTCATACTGTGCCTCGTGGGTCATGAAGAACATGTTCTCGTAGCCATACTTCTTCAACACCGTGGCGATACCCTTGCGGCGTGGAGTTACCGTTCCCTTCATCAGGTTTCGGAACATGAGAGCAGGGAAACTGTAGAGCGTAGCCGTCATACCATGGTTGGTATGGATGCCGGCACTATAGAAGTGGGTAAACGCCAGAGAATGATTGTAGAGCGAATCGAGCGTTGGGGTGAGCGGCTGCTGATTGCCGAAAGTTCCCAGCAGATTTGCCGACATCGACTCCATCAGTATCACCACCACGTTAGGATGATTCTTCTTCATCACCAGGGAATCATTTACCACCTCACGCTTCAGAATATTCGTGCTATCCACCTTTCCCGTGATACCGAGCCACTGGCGGGTATTCGTGATAGCCTCAGCGTATGGCATGAGATGCAACTCCTTGTTCTCCTTGCGCATATCATCGAGCGCAGAAGTGAGGAGATTGAATGCCGGGTTGATGCCGAGCTGGTTGAGGAAGGAATCCTCGCAATAGTAAGCCTGGCTCACCTTGATAGGATTATAGCCCATTCTGCCACGGATGCCGAAAAGGCAGGCGCCTACCAGAGCCAGGGAAATGAGGAAACGTGCTCCCACCAGCACGAGGTGCATATTGTCCTTTGGCAACTGGAAGAGCCCCTCGAAGTAGCGGCGCAGACGGACGAGCGCATAGATAAACGCCCCCGTAAACACGAAATAGAGGGCGATATAGAGCCAGTAGGAAGACTCCTGCAAGAGCATACCCGATGTGGTGGCGACATAGCCGAACCACCCGAATATGCTGGAATTGATGTTCTTGAAGAAATACTGGAAATAAGGAGTATTGGCTGCCGAAGGCATGAAGGCGATGGCAAACCATGCCGCATACCAGATGTTGATGCCACGCAGCAAACGGCGATGACACCACCCCAGGCTGGCTGCTATCAGGAGCACAGCCACCGGCAATACCGAAATATAACAAGCGATGACATTGTCAAACCATACACCCTTGACAAACGCCATTACCCTACTCGCCTCTGCATCTACAATCATGCCATGCAGGGCGATGAATTCTACCAATCTGAACAGAGTCATCACCAGCAATGCCAATACATGCACCGAAAGGAGATACCCAAAAGCCTTAAAATATCGTTTCATTTTTATTCTACTTTAGAAATCGGGTGCAAAGTTAATAATTATATCCCAATAAAAGCAAAATTTCTAGCCTTATTCTGTCTATAAACGAATAATTATATGTAACTTTGCAGCCAAAATAACATAATAAGACTTCGATAAGACATGAACATCAAGTACAACAAAGCCCTATGGCTCGTCATCATCCTGGCTAT
>JAJWAL010000102.1:0-11199 GCA_021618535.1 Segatella copri
AAACCACAAAAGGTCGTCCTTAAAAGTGTGATATTTTACAACAAGTCGAACTAAAAAGTGCAAAAACAGCTGATATGCAAGTGCGCATACCAGCTGCTTTCTTAGTATGCTCGGCAGACCTGCTGACTGCAGTGAGCAGACCTGCTGACTAGGCTCAGCAGAGCTGCTGAGCCTAGTGGCAACTTTCCAGAAGCAGTCTCCTTGAACTCCATATTCTATCTCTTTGAACCTGATCAGACGCCTTCTTTCACTTGCGCAGTCATATTCTTCAGCTTACGGAGCCGTATCCTTCGGTTAACGGAGCCGTATCCTTCAGCTTGCATAGTCATATCCTTCAAAATACTCAGTCGTCTCGTTTCGTTCACTCAGCCGTTTGCTTTAGCTCTTACAGGGCGCCTTGCTGGCTGCTATTATATCCTGAGTATTGCTCGGGACCAGGAACATTGGGTCCTTTTGTCTATTCTTGAACCGCATGCGAAGGTTCTGTATAATATAAACAAAAGAAGTCCGTGGACTTACACATTGTCCACGGACTTCTTGGAATATAATCTCAATGATTGGAATCTCTTACTTTCTAAAGTACTTTCCTACTACCGGCAGACTCTTCAATGGGAAATCCTTCTTCACGAGATAAGCAGCGAAGATGAGGATGAGTACCGTGTTGATGAGGCAGGCAATTCCACTGGAGAAGTATCTGTTAGCCTCGGTCATTCCTGCGAAGAGGATGAGGGCGAGAACCACATAAATCATAATCTCCTTCACCGGATAGTTGATAGGATACTTCTTCTGACCTACAAAGTAGGAGAGAAGCATGGCTGTTCCATATCCAGCAAAACCGGCCCAGGCACAGGCGATGTAACCATAAACTGGTACGAAGATAACGTTGATGGCAATCAATACCGCACAACCGATGCCCGAGAAGTAAGCACCCCAGATGGTCTTGTCGATGAGCTTGTACCAGAAACTGAGGTTGAAATATACTCCCATCATGATTTCGGCAGCCATTACGATAGGCACTACCTTCAAACCATCCCAGTAGTCGCGACCGATGATGTGGCGCAATACATCCAGATAACCTACTACCACCAGGAAGGCGAGCAGGGTGAAGATGACGAAATACTTCATCGCCGAAGCGTAAGTCTGTCGGTTGTCCTTATCCTTCGCCTTGCCGAATACGAACGGTTCGTAAGCATAGCGGAAAGCCTGGGTTATCATCGCCATGATCATCGCAATCTTGCTGGCTGCGCCGTAGATTCCGAGCTGTGCATGAGCATCCCCCTTCTCATAGATGTAAGGGAAGAGAATCTTGTCGGCTGTCTGGTTCAGAATACCGGCAATACCGAGCACGAGGATAGGCCAGCTGTAGCCCATCATCTTCCTGACGAGCACCTTACATTCGCTCCAGGAGCATTTCTCGCCCAAGAATCCTTCCTTCAGCTCTTTGTAGAAACAGAAGGTGATGGATGCGGTGCAAACCAGGTTGATGTAGAAAGCATAACCCACATCGTGACCATCCATGATGACGTAGTAAACCAGGTTGAGCGCAATGTTCAGACCGATGAAGAGCAACTTGAAGGCAGCAAACTTCAATGGGCGCTTTTTGTATCTGAGGTAAGCGAACGGAATGCACTGGAAGGCATCAATAGCCACGGTTACGAACATGGTCCATACATAAGCCGGATGGTCGGCGTAGCCCATCGCATCGCTCAAAGGCGTGATGAAGAGGAATACCAGGGCGATGAAGAGTAGGGAAGTGAAGCCCACCATGCTCAATACCGTGTGATAAACCTTTTCTGAGTTTTCTCCCTCCTTGTTGACAAAACGGAAGAAGGTGGTCTCCATTCCGTAGGTCAGGATAACGAGGAGTAACGCCGTATAGGCGTACATGTTGGTGATGACACCATAACCACCACTTGCGGCGCTGATCTTTGCCGTATAGAGTGGTACAAGCAGATAGTTAAGGAATCTGCCGATGATACTGCTCAAACCATAGATGGCGGTATCCTTTGCTAAACTTTTGAGGTTTGCCATATTAATTTGTTTTTTATTATCCGAAGAATAAATATGCTATAGTGATTGCTGCGATGACTCCTGCCAAATCGGCAAGCAAGCCGCAAGCCACGGCGTGGCGGGTATTCCTGATGCTTACGCTTCCGAAATATACAGCCAATATATAGAAGGTGGTGTCGGTGGAGCCCTGGAAGATGCAGCTCAATCTGCCCACAAACGAATCAGGACCATAGTTCTTCATCGCCTCCAGCATCATGCCTCGTGCACCACTTCCCGATAGCGGTTTCATGATGGCGGTAGGCAGGGCGCCTACGAAATCGGCATTCAAGCCGCATTGTTCTACCGACCACGAAATGCCTTGAATCACCATATCCATCGCTCCCGAAGCACGGAACACGCCGATGCCCACAAGGATAGCTACGAGATAAGGGATAATCTTCACCGCAGTAGTAAAACCTTCCTTCGCTCCCTCGATAAATGCATCATAAACATTCACCTTCTTCCAGAAACCAGCCAGGATGAAGCAGAGGATGATGCCCAGGAGAATCATATTCGAAGCCAGGGTAGTAACTGTATTCATCGTATCCTTGTCCATCTGTCCGAATCCCCAGATGATGATGCCTACGAAGGCGCACATTCCCAACAGAGTAGCGAGCAATACCGGCTGCAGGATGTTGATGCGCTGCCAGAGCGAAGTGATGATGATTCCGGCAAGCGTAGCCACGAGCGTAGCCATCAGGATAGGGATGAAGACATCCGTAGGCTGGGCTGCTCCATAGGAGGCACGGAAGGCGAGGATGGTGGTAGGGATGATGGTGAGTCCTGAGGTGTTCAGAACCAGGAACATGATCATCGGGTTCGTCGCCGTATCCTTCTTCGTGTTGAGTTCCTGCATCTGCTGCATCGCTTTCAATCCTGTAGGCGTCG
Organism: Segatella copri; assembly: GCA_021618535.1. GTDB lineage: Bacteria > Bacteroidota > Bacteroidia > Bacteroidales > Bacteroidaceae > Prevotella > Prevotella copri_O. The sequence continues at coordinate 2,938 of JAJWAL010000102.1, forward strand.
CCGCATTATCGAGTCCCAGCATATTCGAAGCGATATTCATGAAGATGCTTCCCATCACCGGATGGTTCTTCGGAATATCAGGGAAGAGACGGGTGAAAACCGGGCTGAGTGCTCTTGCCAACACATTCACAACTCCCGCCTTCTCTCCAATCTTCATGATGCCAAGCCAGAGGGCGAGCACGCCCGTCAGTCCGAGAGAAATCTCGAAGGCATTCTTGGATGAGTCGAAGGTGGAATCTACAATCTTCTGGAAGATAGTCGTATCTCCCATTGCCAATCCGATGAGTGCGAAGATGAACGCAATCACGAAAAATGCTATCCAAATGTAATTTAAAACCATATTCTGTTTATGCTTTCTTAATCGTTGTTATTGCTAGTGGAATTCTTTGCGGATTGCTCTTTCATTTCGAGTAAAGTTCGCTCATATACCTCTTGTAGCTGGTAACTTGCAACACCTAATGGAGTGGTAATGCCTCTTAAAGCCCACTCAACAACAGATGAATCTTTGTCTTTGCATAGCAGAATACCAATGCTAGGGTTATCTCCTTCGTCTTTTAAAAGTTCGTCGGCTGCTGCAACATAAAAGTTAAGTTTGCCAACAAACTCTGGCATGAAATCAACCACTTTTAGCTCAATCACAACATAACATTTGAGTTTGGTATGATAGAATACCATGTCGGGGAAGTATGATTTTCCACTTGGTGTGGTAAGTTCCATTTGTCGCCCTACATAAGCAAAACCTTTGCCCAGTTCGAGTAAAAAACGAGTAATGTTTTGAGCCAGCTTATCCTCTAGGTCCTTTTCCGAGAAGTCGCCAGCCATGGATAAGAAATCTAATTTATAAGGGTCTTTGAGCATCTCGTTAGCCAAGGCTTTCTGTGGCGCAGGGAGTGTGGACTCAAAGTTATTCAAGGCTTTTCCCTTTTGCTCATAAAGATGGGCTTCGATAATATGTTCTAACTCATTACGACTCAAATTGCCTTCAATCACTTGGTTGAGATAGAACATTGCCTCCAATATGGTCTTGCATTTTGAGACAATGACAGTCTGATGCCTCCAGGGTACACGAAGCAAAATCGCAGGCATAGGAACGCTAGTACTTTCTAAGGTTTCTAATTTTGTACCAGCTTGGTACAAAAATTCATTTTGCGAAGAATAGAAGAGATACCACTTGCGTATTTTATAAAGATTTGACCAAGAAAAACCTTCTACATTTGGAAATGCAGAACGCAAGTCCAAACTAAGCTGTTTTATAAAATTAGTGCCCCACTTATATAGCTTTTGCTTGTTACAAATGTCTTCTCCCAAGCTCCAATAAAGCTTGTGCAACTCTTCATTGACTTTGATAGCCGCTTTGAGTTGGGCGATGCGAATACGACCTTTCAAATCGGAGAGCCACTTCACATAGTTGCTATCCGACATAATAGATTCACTATTCACGAATTGGGGTATGCTATTCTTTTCTGCCATATCGTTTACTCTTCTGTTTTATTTGTTGCTTTTCCAAGCACGGGTGCAAAAGTACAATAAAAATTTCGCATAGCGTGGTTAAATACAGAAAAATCCCTCAGAGAGGGAGGATTTTGATGAATTTTATCCCTCAATGAGGATTTTTTGCAAAAAACTTTTGTTCTTTCAAACATTATTCGTATATTTGCCGATGATTCTGAGTAAGGATCACGACATAATGGAAAAGGCGCATACTTAGCGCTTTGTTCTTGACTTTCTGAAACTTCGCAAACTTCATGCACTGTCAATGAACATAGCAACGGTAGGTGCTCTCGGGATGTGTTAATTCACATCCCTTTACTGGTATGGCTTATTGCGTCAAGGCGGTAGGTCTTATATCCGTATAGGGAAAAGTGTATACATATCGGCGTGGGCTTCGACGTTGCTCGTTCAACAGTGCAGGGCAATGCGAAGGCCTCAGAGAGTGGGACGAGTGACAGGTAAGTTCCCACGCTTTTTTATTTTGCCGAAACCGAAATCTTAACCCGCCAAGTCTCGGGAACACCTGGCAAAATGATAATATACCAATGAAACAGAACGCTTTTTACACTTTTGTTAAGCCGAAATCAAGAAAATTCGCTTATGAACCATTATGGACTTGATAGTTTCGAATAGAATAACTATCTTTGTCCCCGAAATTTAATAACTATAGGTATATGAGAAAGATATTTATCTTATTAACTCTTAGTATGTATGGTTTCTTGTTGTTTGCACAGCAAGCAAAGAAGCCAACGATAATGATTCTGCCAAGTGACAATTGGTGTAATCAGCGGTATTTTATGACCAGCTTCTCTGATCAAGGGAATACAGTGAAGGTTCCAAACTATCAGCAGGCATTTCTGGAGGATACAGAACTGGGACAGGTTATCAGTAAGGTTGGACAAGTGCTTACCGAGCAAGGATATAGCCTGAAAGATGCTGGGCAAGAAATCAAAAGCATCAGCATGAAGACCGCAGAAGAAAATGTAACGACCAGCAAAAAGAGTGGAGCCTCACTTGTGGAATCCCCACTTGACCAACTGAAACGTAGAGTGAAGTCTGATGTAATCATTCAACTTTGGTGGCAAGTGAATCGTGCCGGAAGTGGTAATTCTGCATCATTTACTCTTGAAGCCTTTGATGCCTATACCAATAAACGCATAGCAACATCTACTGGTACCACCAAGCCTTCGTCGGATATTATTCCCGTATTGTTAGCAAGGGCTGTCAAGGAAAACATTAAACCTTTCGACCACCAAATGGATGATTGGTTTTCCGATCAGACTAAGCGTGGAAGGGAAATAAGCCTTACTGTTAGATGCTGGGATAGTTGGGACAAGGATTTAGAAGAAGAATATAATGGTGAGGAATTGACAGACTGCATACAAAGCTGGCTACAGAAAAATTGTGTGAACGGCACATTCAATCTGAGTGACGGAACAGAATCGTTTGCCCAGTTTGAACAAGTGCGTATTCCTTTGTTTGATGATAAAGGCAAGGCTATGGATGCCAGAGCATTTGCCACAAAGTTGAGAAAGTTTCTGCAACAACCGCCTTTCAATATTACATCAAAGGTAATGGTGAGAGGTTTGGGTGAAGCTATTGTTGTATTAGGAGAGAAATAAAATGAGACAACTATTCTTTATAATAACATTAATGATGTCGATAACAACTTTTGCACAGACATCAGACGAGGGGCGAATCTCAATTCAGGCTATGATGCCCGATGATGTAATCCCAATGGAGGCAAGCAAGAACCTAACCACACGTATGCAACGTATGCTTGTTAGTAATGGCTATGGCGACAATGGCTATGTAGAACGTTTCGTCTTGACTGCTAAGGTTGATATTACGAGCAAGGATATTGTACCCTCCACCCCCGCACGAGTTTCTGAGAAAATGGAAGTAACATTCTTTGTGGGCGATGTGATAGAAAACAAGCTATATGCGTCGTGCACGTTATCGCTCCAAGGAATTGGTACCAATGAAAACAAGGCTATGATTAGTGCTTTTAGCAAACTAAACCCTAATCATAAAGACTTTGGCGAGATGCTGGAAAGGGCAAAGTGCAAAATTATGGATTTTTACACTAATCATTGCGCAGAAGAGATAAGCAAGGCTCGCACAATGGCGTCCATCGGTAATTATGACGAGGCGATATCACGAATGATGGCTGTGCCTAATGTTTGTGGGGATTGTTATGCTCAATGCCAGTCAACAGCCACATCTTTATACCAACAGAAGATAGATGCAAAAGGCTTGCAGCAGTTAAACAAGGCACGCAATGTGTGGATGAAATGTCCAGATGTTGAAGGAGCCAACGAGGTTGCAAAGTTCCTCAATACTATATCGCCATACAGTTCGTGCTACTCTGATGTCGAGAATCTGCGTAAAGAAGTGGCTTCCAAGCTGAAAGCTGATGAACTTCGTGAATGGAACTTCCAAATGAAACAATACGAGGACAGCCAAGCAAACAAACGAAGCATGATTAAGGCTTGTCGCGATGTAGGCATGGCTTGGGCAAACAATCAACCTCAAAGTATAGTAAAAAACATCATCCGAGGGTGGTGGTAAGGTTTAATAATATAAAACGTGAATATATATGGTAAATACAGGTGTGTTATCTCCAGAAGACGTTCGCAAGGGACAGGAGAAAATCAAGGAAGAGATTTATGCAAGGGCAAAAGAACTGGGCATTTCGACAGATGACCTTTGCCCATTGCCTGATGGAGTATTCAATATCGAAGGCTATTGTCAGTCTTCGCCTCGTATCATGTGGATATTGAAGCAACCGTATGATGACATGAAGAAAGGTAAACCGCATGGTGGCGGATGGGAAGTTTATGGAGCATTCGAGAATAGCGATGCCCATACTAATATGACTTGGCAGCCCATAGTATATAGTCTTGTTGGTATACGCAAAAACAAATTATATAATGACATGCCGTACATTCGTGATGACAAGTCTATGTTGGAGGTGTTGAAAGATATTGCTTATATCAATGTTGACAAGATGCCAGGTTATAGAACCACTTCCGACAAGGAATTGGCTCAAGCCTATGACCAATGGAAAGATATTGTCGAAGAGCAAATACGTCTGTACGACCCACAAGTAATCTGTTTTGCTAATACAATGTGGCTTTTCAAGAAGGATTGGGGAATAGATGAGCATACGGAACATGAGACTGTACCATTGGGTAATGATAAATATATGTTTGTCTATAACAAGGATGGCAGACTATGTCTTGATACTTTCCATCCAGCCCAACGAACAATTCCAAGAGGAAATTATGTAGATTCTATTATAAAGGTGATTAATGATTTCAAAAAATAATGAGCTTATGAAAACAAAGATTTTATTTTTTGTAGTGTTGTTGGCTTTAGCTCCAACTTTTAGCACAGTTTCTTATGGACAGGCCGCATTGCAAAGGTTGGCTGGTGGACTTTTGCGTAAAGCTGTAGAGAAAAGGAATAACACTAAGGCTACGGATGTTGCAACCAGCCGTACTAATGGTAATAGCGTAACAAATACAAACGAGGTAACACTTGTTGTATCTGGAGATGGGGAAACAAAAGACAAAGCTATTAACATAGCATTGCGTAGTGCTATAGAACAAGCTTATGGTACTTTCGTTTCTGCAAATACTACTATTGTGAATGATGAGTTGACAAGAGACGAGATAGTGACGATTTCTAATGGTAACATTAAAGGTTATAAGGAATTGTCAAGTATGCAGGTTGGTGGCAAAACGGCTGTAACGCTTGAGGCAACTGTGTCTATTTCTAATCTTATAACGTATGCGCAGTCCAAAGGGGCTTCTGCAGAATTTGCTGGTGCTACTTTTGCTAGAAATGTAAAGATGAAGGAACTTTATAAACAAAATGAAACAAAAGCTCTTGATAATCTTTTAACCCAAGTAAAGAATCTGTTACCTACATGCTATGATTTAGAAATTAGCAGTATTGGCGAACCTAAAGAGTCTGTGAATTTCCCAAATAATTATGAATTGGAAATGGTGGTTTCATTTATTCCAAATGAAAATGCACAAACTTTGAGCAAGACATTTTTGGAAACGTTGAAAGGATTATCTGAGAAATTGAGTAAAGAAGAAGAGCGTAGGAGAATTCCTGCTTTGAGCCTTTTGTATGCTGCAGACTTGAACAAAGAGACGAAAAAGTTTATTTCCCAAAATACTGCTATTAATTGTGCAGGTTACGACTTAGCGCAAAAATACTTAGAGGGTTATAACCCTTATCACTTCTATTTGAGAAATCCTATAGATGATTTCGGAAAACAACTAAAGCGAATCACTACGGAGGTAGAGTTTGGTTTTGTGATAACAGATAATTTGGGAGGTAAATCTTATTTTACTCCAAATTTCAAGAGTATTTATTATGAACTTATAGAAAATGGCTTGATGAAAAAAGGTGGAGACTTTTATCTTTCAAGAATGAATTGGAATGCTTTTGTTTCTTCGGGTTCATCACCTGAAGAGTATTATATCAATTTTGAAAAAGGCTTTAGCATAAAAGTATTGCTAGCCATTCCACAAAATGACATTTCGAAATATTCTAAGTTTGATGTGTCTTTACGGAAGTAAACGATGAAGAAGCGTTTATTAGTAGCTTTATTGACAATGGTATCCTTGGGCTTGAACGCCCAAGGATATTCCAGCGACAAGGTGGCGTTTACCAACTTCCTTGTTCGTATGTATAACAACGCCCCATTTGAAGGCGTTCGTGCTGTGAATGATTACGACAATGCTTACTTGATTTCTGTGTTGGCATTAGAACCTGCTAAGTATAAGGACAACGAAAGTATTATCAATCGTGTGGCTTCAGTGAAGGCTATGGCGCAAGCCTCTCGATTCTTGAATGGCTCTAACATCACGCAAGATATGATAATCCATACAACGGAAAAGTCAGATGGTACTTCTGATACGGAAATCATTGAGAATATTCGTGAAAATTCAGTGGGGTATGTCAAGGCAATGGAGCAACTGACCAACTTCAAGCGAAGTGATGGTAAAATTGTCTTCATCTTTGCTTCCTTATTGAAGAAAGAGTAATAACACCAAAGGCTAATGGAAATGTAAAAATCCATTAGCCTTTAGTGTTTCATATTTATATTGATTCTTTATCCTGCAAGAAATCAAATACGTCCATAAATACGATGCCGTCATCGTTTTGGTATTTCTTGATGATGTCGCCTGTTATCACATACTTCATAAAACTATCGTCTATACGTAGCAAAGGTGGATGTTTGTCTCTATTTACAATCATAACAGGAAAGATTTTTGCGGATTTCCGCGGTTTTCTTTCACAAAAATAATACTTTTATAGATTCTGCGTAGTATTTTTGCGGATTTCCGCAATTTTCTTTCGCAGAATTAACGGTTACGGCATGATATTTTAAGTTCGGTGATTTGTCGAATTCCATACTTTTCTCTCTTCGTCATCACATTATTCCCTATTCGTTATACTTTTTTAATCTCTCTTTTTATCCGATTTCAGAAAAAAGATGTACTTTTGCCGCTCAATTCATGAAAGACAGGAATTTGGTTATACAAAAACATTATTAAGGAAGCAAAGGACTTCTGTTATATTTTATAGTATGGACAAGAATGAGAGAATATATAACGAGCAAGAGATGCCCGCAGAAACGAAAAAGAATCATTCCGCTGATGCGGATAGAGTAAAGGAAGTATATAAGGTGACGATAGCGGGAAGCATCATCAATGTGGTGCTGCTCGTATTGAAGTTTGCTGCAGGTATCCTCGGACATTCTGCAGCCATGATAGCGGATGCCATCCATTCGCTTACCGATTTCGCCACAGATGTGGTGGTATTGGTATTCGTAAAACTGGGCAATAAGCCGAAGGATAAGGACCATGATTATGGGCATGGCAAATACGAGACGCTTGCCACTGCCATCATCGGTATTTCGCTCTTCGTGGTGGGTGTGATGATCTGTTATTCTGGCGTAACCAAGACTTATCGTGCCATCTGCGGCGAGACACTCCAGCAGCCGGGCGTTGTAGCCTTGATTGCTGCCATCGTAAGTATCGTGATGAAGGAGTGGGCTTATCAGTTTACGGTAAAAGCCGGAAAGAAATATCATTCCGAGGCTGTAGTGGCAAATGCCTGGCATCATCGCAGCGATGCTTTATCGAGTATCGGAACGATGTTCGGTATTGGTGGCGCCATCATCCTGGGAGAAAAATGGGCGGTGCTCGATCCGCTTGCAGCAATCATCGTGAGTGCCTTCATCATCAAGGCTGCCTGGGGACTGGTGATGCAGTCTGTGAAAGAACTGACGGATGCCAGTCTTCCTGAAACAGAGGAAGATGAAATCCTGAAGATTGCAAACGGAGAGCAGGGAGTAGGTGAGATTCACAATCTTCGTACCCGTCGCATTGGAAACAAGATAGCGATAGAAATGCACGTCCGCATGCCGGGTTCTCTTTCGCTTTATGAGGCGCATGAGCATGCTACTCATATCGAAACAAAACTGAAGCAGCACTTCGGGGCAGATACCCATGTGGGAATCCATCTCGAACCGATTAAAGTGAATGGAAAATATCAGAAACCGGAATAACTGAAATAAAAGGAAATAGCCGGATTAAAGAAAATAGCTGAAATAAAAGTAAACGAGCCTTGATGAAGGAATCATCCTACCGTCAAGGCTCGTTTTATTTTGTTATTTGATATCCGGTCAGATTACCAGCCGAGATTTACGCTGGCTCCTGCCATAATCCACAAACCTGGCTGCTT
>JAJWAL010000103.1:0-11178 GCA_021618535.1 Segatella copri
GGCGAGTCTTATCTCAAGTTGAAGATCGTACCGGAGTTCATTACCTGGACTCCTACTGCAGATGGTGGTATGAATGCCAACTGGAACAATGATGATAACTGGCATCGCTCATCATCTACAGAATTGTATGATGATAAGTATACAAATTATCTGGCTTATGGAAGCAATATGTCGGGTACACCAACTTCTGCAAAGGAGATCCCAACGCTGAACAGCTATGTGCCAATGAAGTTTACCAAGGTAACCATCGGCAATCTGAATGGTTTGCCATTCCCTGACCTCGGTAATGTGGTTTACCGTAGCACCAATCAGATTGCTACCAAGCTGACCAATGGCAAGGGTAATGAAGCCACGAAGTATATCCAGTATGATATCATGGCGTTCTGGAATGAGGCAGATGCCAATAAGGGATTGGATACAGAAGGTTATCTGAAGTGCGAGAAGTTCTATGGCAATACCTGTCATCAGATTTACTTCAAACCTCAGGGCGAGCTTCGCGACCAGTGCTATCTGGTATATGACAAGGCTTGGGTAGAGAAAGAGCTGGAGCCAAATAAGTGGTACACCATGGCTTCGCCTCTGCAGTATATCTACGCCGGTGATATGTATGTGCCAGCAAGTAATGGCCGACAGGAAACCAAGGCGTTTACGGATATCACGTTTGATACGAATGTATATAGCCGGAGCAAGTATCCGGTTTATCAGAGAGCTTGGATGAAGAGTGAAGTGAAGGAAATCACTCCTAATGGTGAATATTCTGCATCCCATTATCCTGGTGAATCTGCTCCAAGTGATGTTGATATGAATCTCGGTTACTGGAGCCATGTATATAATAAGGTGGACGAGAGCTATGCCGATGCCGCAGATGGAACTTTCGGTGGCTTCTCTATCAAGGCTGGTAATGCGCTCTTGCCAAAGGATAAGACTAAGAAAGCGCTCCTCCGTTTGCCAAAGGAAGATACCAGCTATCAGTACTTTGATTATGATGGAACAACAACTACTGGTGATTCTGCAACTGTTGGTAAGAACAATGGCCATGGCAAGCTTCTCGTTGCTTTCAGTAATGATGAGAAGCATCTTGCAGAGAAGACTCAGACCTTGGGAGATGGTAACAACAGCGGATACTATCTCGTAGCCAATCCATATACCTGCTCTATCTCTCTGAAGAAGTTCTTCGAGGCCAATACTGGTTTGCAGAACGCTATTTGGATTGTAGAGAAAGGTGAGGTAAAGCCTATTTCTTCTAAAGAATTGGATAAGCAGAACTATGCTATCCAGCCTACCCAGTCGTTCTTTGTCAAGAAGAAAGAGGATACAACAGTTTCAGATGTAAAGTTCACTTCTGCGATGTATGTTGACCGCACTATCACTCCTGGCCTTCTGATGGCATCAGACTATGTCAAGAGCATTGAAGCAACGACAGAGAATTCCAACGGCCAGACCTCAAAGGCACGCATCGCTTTGCGTCCGGAGGCTTCTGCCGACTATGACGACCAGGAGGATGTGGATCTCTTGTATGATCAGAACCTGAAGGATGTTCCGCAGGTTTATACCGTTGCCGGCAACGAGGCGGTGGCTGTGAATGCGGTTCCTGAGTTGTCCTGGATTCCGCTCGGTATCGTGAGCCAGCAGGCAGAAGAGGTTTCACTTACCCTGAAGGGTGTGAACAAACTCGATGCTCCTGTTTATCTCTACGATGCTGCATCGGCAAGCTTTACCGAACTTCATGATGGCGAGGCTGTGAAGGTGAAGGCGGGTGACCATGGAAGATACTTCCTCACCCAGACCCGTACTTCAACCGGCATCGACCGCATGGAGGCTGAAGAGCAGAGCGCACCGGTGAAGGTTTACTCACCAGCTGCCGGCATGATTGTTGTTTCTGCCTTGGGTGGTGAGAAGCTCGACAGGGTTCAGGTATTTACGATGGATGGCAAGATGGTTCACAGTTATCAGTTGCCTGATAAGCAGAGAATGATTCTCCGTGTTCCATCCGGCATTTACATTGTGAAGGCATCAACCCAGTCCTGTGCTCAGGCTAAGGGTCAGAAGATTTCAGTAAGATAGTATATTCTGGTTTTTAAATATCAATACTTATTTTTTTAATACCCACATTATCTGATACCTTACTATATATAGGGGCATCTTTGTTTCTTTCGTAGAGACGAAGGTGTCCCTATCATTTTTATTATTTTTTTAACACGCATAATTTGCTAGTTTCCAACAATTATCTTATATTTGCAAAGAGTTTCTGTGTCTCTTATGTAGAGATTCAGATGAACAACATCAAAAAACGAACTTGATTCGCATGATGAAAGAGACAGATATACACTCACAGGTAACGTCCACTATTGCAGGGGACGACGGCGAAGCCGTGGCAAAAAGTGAAGAAAACGCTAAGAAAAAGGTTCCGGAAAAGCCTAATGAAGGGCTTGAAAAACCTGCTGATGCAGGATGGTATGTGGCTGTAGTGAGAGTGAATTGTGAAACGAGAATAGCTGATTCTATACGAATCAATCTTAATCACAATCATGTTTGGTTTGATTACTGGATTCCCAAGGTAAAAGTAGTTTATATAGACAAACGTTCCAATAAGCGAAAAGTGAAAGAAAAGCTATTTCTTTCCACTTTCATCTTTTGCAATGTTTCTCCGAGACAACTTGACAAAATCCGCTTCCGTTCGGATGTGTATAAGATGCTGACGATGCCAGGTCAAAGGAAAATATATCAAATTCCCGATCAGGTTGTTGCCAACTATCGATATTTTGTAGAGAATGATGAAGAGCCTGTCACTGCTGCCCCTGTTCCTTTGAAGAAAGGAATCAAAGTGCGAGTGGTAGCAGGCAGCATGAAAGGTGTGGAAGCATACGTACAGAGCTATAATGGCAAGAAAGCCGTTATCGGCAGCGAAATCAAGTATATCAGTGGTGCAACGCTTACGATAAGTAGAAATTTACTCGAAGTCGTTGAAGAAGATTAAGTTGTAGAATGCTCTTGTTGCATTAAAAAACTATGAGTTATCTGAGTAAAATGTTATAGTAAGTTATAGCAAAGCGGTCCCATCACGCACAACCATGGCGAGGGCTTTGATGCCCCGCCAACCTTAGAGCGTAGCGGTTCCGAGCACCGAGTAGGGCGGTTACATCCCTAATCCCTATGGTATAGGGATTTAGGGCTTTGGTATAGGGTAAGGACCCTCCCGCTGGGGAGGGACAGGTGGGGCTAATCATTTTACTAAAGGCGGTTCAGAGGATGTATGGAAATATAGTTGGCTATAACAATATTATTATGAGATTAACAAAATTATATCTACACAATATAGGTCCTTTTCAGAATAGTGAAATGGAACTGTTGGCAGAGGAACAGGTTGATGCTTTGAAGAAAGATTCATCCTTGCCTTTACCTGTTGTTATAATCACAGGTGAAAATGGAACGGGTAAATCTGTAATCTTGGATGCAATAAGAACGGTCTTGAGCGGAGTAACCAAGCTGGAACGTGATATTATAGCTGATCATGACGACTTCAAAATAAGCCTAGACTATCTTGAAAAATCTATCGAAAAGAATGTTGTGTCAAAGTCTTTAGCAGGGTATGAAAGTTTGGGCGTTGATACAAATGATAGTCGGTTAAATACAATCATTACAGATGAAGAAGCAGCAGAAAAGGTTGATTGGATTGTAGATTATTGGAGTCCTGACTTAGATACAGGAAGCTTCAAAATCTCTAATCTCTCAACTATTAATCCGCAAGCCCAGATGAATAGTCCTTTTCTAAAAACTTTTGCAAACTCGAAAGTGAATCAATTTATCTGCAATCTGGATTATCTTCGAGGTAGCGATAAAGAAGAAGAAAGACAAGAGGGGCAATATCTTTATGATTTGCTTGCATCTATGCTTTCTGATTGCTTAGCCGACGGTCGTTTTCTCTATGTGGCTAGAAGAACTATGATGCCAATGGTTGAGGTTAGAGGCAAGGAATTGCCTTTAGATAAGTTGAGTATGGGTAATTTGTTACTCTTCAATCACTTTGTCAGCACACTTTATCGTATGTATATTGTCAGTCAAAGATTGCATATACCTATCGAACAGGTGAATCGTCTTCATGGAGTTTTGCTTATAGATGAAATAGAGAATCATTTGCATCCTAAATGGCAACGTAAAATCATAGGTTTAATCCAAAAGTATTTTCCTAATCTTCAGTTAATAGTAACTACTCATTCACCATTTGTGGTTACCGCCGTTGATAATTCGAAGGTGTTTGTTTGTGTTTCAAGGACTGATCATTCTGAGATACTTGATGTGACAGAAAGCTATTCTAACCTTCCTGTAGACGAAGTCTTAAGTGGTGCGGTTTTTGGAGAAGTAGGACCATTCGGTACTCAAATAGCAGACTTGCTAAGAAAGAGAAAGAATGCAGCAGAAGAAGGGAATAAGGAAGAGCAGAATAAGATCGAAAAGAAGCTGTTAGAGTTAAACTCATCTTATTTCGGCTTTTTGGATTTGTCTAGTATGTTAGCTTAAGCAGATATGAGACATATTGATAGATTGGCAGAGCCTGGAATACTAACTAAGAAGAAAGCCCAATGGTTAGCTGATTTTTTAGCTAGTGGTAAAAATAGACCGGATTCCAGTAAATATGGCCATAAAGATATTTTGGCAGCATTGAATAATATGTCCTACAACAAATGCTTTTATAGTGAGGAACGTTTGATAGCCAAGCCAAAGAATGTCGATCATTTGATGGAGGTAGCATTAGACAAAACTAAAGCATTTGAATGGAGTAATCTCTATCTCTCATCTCCGGAATGTAATCAAGGTCGTCCTGATAACAATGATATTCCTATAGCTGATGTCTTGGATCCATGTAAGGATAGTGATGCTGAAATTCAGGCTCACATAACTTTTGATAATGAGTTAATCCAAGCAAATAATGGCTCTAAGAAGGGCTTGGATACAATCAGGAAGTTTAAACTGAATAATGGGTCTTTAATACAGAAAAGGTGCCATTGCCTCCGAATGCTAGCTGATTTCATTCTTTCTAAGAACATGACTCGCGAGGCTAAAGGCCGGGTTTCACTTACTGATAGTGAAAAAAACGAGATAAGAGCCTGGGCTAGCCCAGACCGTGAATTTAGTCTTATGGTAGAAGTGTATCTGAAAAAATACAATTTTATGTAAGAGTATATTCGGATGGACTATGATTGTAAGGTAGTAGTTCAAGGCTTGGAGGGTTATATCGTAGCCGAGAAGCACGGCTAGCTGCTTGTCTGTTCATTGAGCAGAGAATTAAAGAGTTTAGTAAATAAGCTACTGGATAGTCATAGTTATCTGTTTAAGAATATGCTGAGTAGTGATGACTTTATTGGTTTCTGCAGTTATTGTAGGTATTTATGCCTAATGGATAGAACTATAGTTAGACATTCAACATTTAATCTTCCAAGTATGAGAAGATTGTGGCAAGTATTAGGCGAATATGATGCTTTGGTGGAATATATAGAGCTTACTACTCGTATGTTCAAAACTTCATTTGAATCGCAGCATGAGTTGACTTTCCCTGAATTCTTGTCTTCTGAAGCAATGAAAGAAAACATCAGTCTGAATAATTTAACATTGGAGAATTATGAGTCTTTCAAATATAAATACTATTTAATACTTCCAAATTCTTCATTTGATAGATTTCTTGATGATTTTAGGATTGATTTTCATACTTTGTTTGATAAAAATATACCTCTTTCTCGTCATAAGACAAAATTACAATCCATATTAGATTACTTGGTTGGAGAATCTTTTTCAATTTCATTAGAAGACTTTTCTGCATCCCTTTATGATTACTATCGCTTAGTTAGAAATTCATTAGCCCATGATAGTCTCAAAAGAGAACCGGATATAGCGGCAGTTTTCAGTTCTCTAAATATTACTGAAGTCCATTCACGATATCCAAGACTTTCTGCACCTCATGATATGAACAACTTTACATTTGATGATTTTATCTTGTGTACGGCAAATATAAAAAGTATTGCCGATAAGTTGACAAAGAGTTTGGAATCTAAAATAGATTGGGGAAAGTTCTCAGAACATAATTCCAGCTTGTTCCCAAAACTGAAAAAATTTAGAAGTAATAAAATACGGCAAGCTTCTTATATCAAGAATGTCATTAGTGATATATATGGGATAAGATTGTCTGATGCATGCGTTGATGATATATTAATCTCAATAGAATAATGGTAGTTCGTCCCCCTTCAGGATAAATAGCTTTTATGCTGAAGGGGAAGGGTGTGGTTCGATTCCAAATTAAGGCCAAATGATAATACATGTAATTTATGAAGAAAGTAGATTTACATATTCATACAATATCAACAGTAAAGGATTGCTCTTTCACGTTTGATATAAATATCTTGGAAGATTACGTTCAGTCTCAAAAGATTGATGTGATTGCGATAACAAATCATAACGTATTTGACCGTAATCAATATGAGCAGATATACGTTAAATTGACTAATACGATAGTGCTTCCTGGTATAGAGATAGACATCGATGGAGGACATGCTTTGTTTATTGCAGATTCCGACGAGCAATCTCTTGACGCTTTTGAGGTGATTTGTAATCAGATAACTCCATTGGTTAAGAGTCAAGATGATACTATTTCATTTGGCCAAGTACAGGCTCTATTTCATTGTTTTGATGATTATTTAGTTATACCTCATTACGATAAAGAACCAAAACTTCCGATACTTATTATAAAGAATGTTTTGTAGAGTCTGTGTATCATTATGAAGCACTTGAAAATTGGCAAAAGTTTCAAATTGGTGATATTTTTCAATTAGCTTATGATGATAAATATGATATAGTCAAAGTGAAGAACGAAAATTTTTGCATTGGAAAACTTAGTGATGAAGATAGCAAATCTATGCTGCCCTTCTTGAAAGTTGGATGGGATAATTTATTTTATGCAAAAATATGTTTGAAGAATGGCGTTGATTCTGAAGATAAACGAATCAAGATAGTTATTTATATAGCTTCTAAAAAGGAGTAAAATCTGTTAATGTACTTCCTATTGATATGGTAAATGTAATCGGTGTAATATGTATAGGTTAGCTTTGATGTTCATATAAGAAAGCTTATCTAAAGAAAAAGTTGAATTGTATAATACCCTACATCTTGAATAGAAAAAATTACGTATAGCCATGAATAATCAGATTTTTGATTTCTTGAACGAATATGCAAAACTCCCATCTCCACAGTATGCAGTCTTGCTACGGGGAAAGTGGGGATGCGGAAAAACTTACTTTGTTAAGCATTGGCTTGAAGAATTTGATAAGTCAGACAAGTTGCCAGCTAATGAGAACAGCATCGAACTGAAACCAATATATGTTTCACTCTTTGGTATGAGAGAAATCTCAGATATCAAATCTGCCATTGATAGATGCGTGAATCCATTCTTCTATTCCAAGGCTGGCAAAATACTGAAGATTGCTGGACGTATTGCAAGCAAGATAATCTTCAAGACAGAACTAGATATAGATAAAGATGGAAAGAGTGAAACATCATTCTCTGGAGCGTTGGATTCTCTATCCATTTTTGAGAATGATAATAAAGATGAAGTTAAGGGTGTAAAGTTTATTATCTTTGATGATTTGGAACGATGTCAGATACCGATGAAGCAATTGCTCGGTTTCATAAACTATTTTGTGGAACATTGTGATTGTCATGTTGTTGTGGTAGGTGAGGAGAAATATCTGAATGATAAGACCCTGCATGATTTGCTCGAATTCAAGGAAAAGATAGTTGGTAGAGAGTTTGAAATACTCCCAGATATAGAAGCTGCCATAAAGCTATTTGTTTCAGAACCTATGATGGCAACTGATTTCCTCAGTAAAGAAACTGGGATGATTCAACTGTGCTTTGAGTGCAGTGCAACTCATAATTTGAGGTTGTTGCGTCAGTCACTTCTGGATTTCAGTTCGTTAATCTCGGCTTTGCCAACCAAACTGGTAGAGAATAATCATGAATATTTGCGTTCATTGTTGTCTTGCTATATTGCTGTTTATGCAGAATATCGGAATATAGACAATCATGATTATATTGTCGCTTGGGGAAATTGTGCAGTGAAGGCTTTTGTTGATACCAAGGATGAATCGCAGAAGATTAGGAATCTGATGGGGAAATACAACAAAGTCAACAGCCTTAATCAGTTTGAAGCTTTGAGCAGTGAAATGGTTCCCAAGATAGTAGAACATATAGAAAAAGGACTTAGTCTGGCTCCAATGTTTGAAAAGATTCTGTCTCAGAAATCCAGAAAGCTTACAGCTTTGGAAAGATTAGGTTCATATTGGGATAAGACGAATGATGAATTCAATGAACTATATGACTCATTACTGAAGGAATTGAAGGATGGAACCATATCCGAGCCTGCTAATATGGGCAAATCTGTTGGCTTCCTTGGATATTTCGATGCCATGCACTTTCGTGAACTGCCAGAGGATGCCATCTCTGATATAAAGAACAGATTGTTGGATATCTATCAATCTTGTACCTGTTTGAAGGATTTGTTCAAATGTCACTATTCATTTATACAGGGCTACAATTGTGTAAGAGGATGTGACCATGATAAGATGAAGACAAAATGTATCATAGACTTTATAGCTAAACTCTTTGAGCAAAAGAAGGAAGAACTGCCCGATGATATGCAATTAGCATTGCGTCAACTATCTGATGAGAATGTAGAGAGTTTAGCTTATATAGATTCTGGTAGCTATCCTGACCACTCTTCTAGTTTTAGGATGCGTCCTATATTTGCTAAGGAGAATCCGCAGCAACTCTTTGATTCTCTGCGCAAGATGAGCAATAGGGGACGTAACGCTTTTAGGCAATTCCTGGCATACCATTATGAATTCCATGTGAATTGTGATTTTTCAGATACATTCCTTCCAGACCATGATGTCTTGGTTAAGCTGAGAGATTTGGTTAAAGAAGAGGCTAAATCGAAAGTCTCGATAGAGAAATGGTCGTATGATGGATTGATAGAGGGATTGGATAAATCCATTAGAAGGGCGAATGGAGAGTCTAGGATAGAATAGATATATAATAAACTTTCTCCCTTTTTAAAGTGGGTTCTTTAATTGAAAAATAAAATCTACAAGTATTTGATGTACAAAGATATTCAAATTATAATCATGGCTGGCAGCGTAGGCAAGGGCATCCGATAGTATGAATGCAAGAACTGCGTGGTTCATGCAGCCGATGAAAGAAAACGTTCATGAATGGGCTGATACTGTGATGCAGGGTTTCAAAAAACGTATGCGTGAGAGCGGCAGATTGATAGAATCTTGATGATGCGCCAGCCGACAAATAATCGCAACTCTGTTGCGTAAACAAATATCGGCAGCCCTTTAGAGCAAAGGCTCCGCTGACGATACCAGAACTCTGGCGGAGGCTATAGAGCAGCCAGCTACATTCAAAGAAATAGCATCACCTCACATTTGCTATTTATATGGGAGACTAAGTCTCGTATTCTTTTCTCAAAATACACAAACAATGCCGCCGTGCCAAGATGCTAAGTTGAAGTACGAGACGGGGGAGACTGAAGTCTCTATGGAGGGCTTGGAGAAGTTGGCTCGTCTCTATGGTATTGATGAGTATGACATACTCGAAGGTAACATGGAGCAAGTGAACTTTGCATATGCTTTCCGACGTGATGGTGTGGCTAATCTTGAAGAGGTGTCTCACTTCCAGCAAATAGTAAAGAACTATATCATGATGAGCAATGAACTTGAAAAAATCAGATAAAATACAATTGGAACTCTTGTCCCTTTCTCTTCGCCAAGAGCAAGGAGTCAAGTTTAATGAGCCTGTTAGTGTTCATCAAATGCTTCGCAACAAGAATATCATAGCAAGTTTTCAACCTTTGTCTGAGGGTTTTGAGGGCATGGCTATCAAGATACTTCGTAAGGAGCATGATGTGCGACTATTCATGCTTGTCAATACAAGCAGCAATTATAGTCGACAACGCTTCACGGCTTGTCACGAACTTTATCACCTGTTGTTTCAAGAGGATTTTAGTGTATCCTATGAGACGGATAACGAAGATGGCAAAAAGAGCATAGAGGAACAATCTGCTGATTATTTTGCTCGTTGCTTACTTTTGCCAAGGGATGGCGTGCTATCGTTAATACCAGTAGAGAAGCGAAAGAGAGATGCTATTTCCATGGCAACGGTATTGAAGATAGAGCAGAACTTTCGTTGTTCTCGTTCCTGCCTTCTCTATCGACTCAAGGAGATGGATTTGATTTCCGAGACGGTTTATGGTTTATTTCAGCATGATGTGATAAGGAGTGCTGCGGAGTATGGTTATCCTACCTCTTTATATATGCCGACCCATAGCAAGGAACTGATAGGAGATTATAATGTAAAGGCTCGCCAACTTTATGACAAGGGATTGATTTCCCAAGCCAAGTATTTTGGTTTGTTATATGATATGGGCATTGATTTCGGAAAGGAGGCTTTGGATGGCAAGAGCGAAGGTCATATTGGTTGATGCGGATGTCATAGCGCATTTTTTTAAGTTGAAGCATGACAATGGTCTTTTGGGTGATGGTGAGTGTGCCTGTATGGCGATGGCTCGCTATGGACTATAAGTCTATGCTTCCATGTTACTATGTTGAGAAATCCGATGAGGTGAAGGAGTGCTCTTAGGCAATCCTTCACCCTAAAAGATAATACAAACGAGCGCAATGAAAGCTGGCTTTCAAATTGCCGAGAGCAGCTTATCTTATGCAAAACGATAATAAAATAACTTTTTTCAAATACAGATAAGTGTAACTACTTGGACTATAGTGGGGACGCTGTATTGGTGATATACAATCTTTCGAGACTAAGCAACTTATTCGTGTAATTCGTGCGATTCGTGTTCAGTAAAATCAATGCGTAATTCGTGTGCAGAGAAATATCTATTACTGCGAAGCTTAGTGAGAACCGTTGCTTGCAACGAGAGTATCTGTGCAAATCCGTGAATTGAAAATCGGCGGCCGAAGGGAGATTTGTCCACCGGACCCACTGACCAGCGGGAAGTAAAGCCAAATCTGTGGGAGATTAGAGCAAGGATCAAAAACTCCTCCAAAAATTTGGTAGTTTCACAGAAAACCCTTATATTTGCAGCCAATAATTAGAATATTACGATTATGG
>JAJWAL010000104.1:0-7088 GCA_021618535.1 Segatella copri
GTGACTCCGCAAGGATTCAAACCTTGAACCTCTTGATCCGTAGTCAAGTGCTCTATTCAGTTGAGCTACGGAGCCAATTCTTATCTTTTGTACACCCTTAGGGATTCGAACCCTAGACCCACTGATTAAGAGTCAGTTGCTCTACCAACTGAGCTAAGGGTGCAACATTTAAAAGCCTCATTTCTGAATTGCGAGTGCAAAGGTACTACTATTTTTTGATTCCACCAAATTTTTTCGCAACTTTTTTCGAAAAAAATCAATTTTTCTTCATCCTGAAGGTTCCTAATGTATGCCTATACCCCTTCTTGTTGATGCTTACCACGCGGTACGTACCCTCCTTTAAGTTTCTAACATCTAGTGTGTTATCCTTTGTTTGGAGGTGCAGGATATCGCATCCTTGCAGGGTTTCGACCATCAGAACGTCAAAAACGAGATTTTTGGTGGTTTCTGCTAGATATACCTTCTTTCCGTCACATTCGAGTAATTTCGCAGCTCCTGTGCTTTGGGCAAAAAGTTGAATCTCTTCCTCTTTTTCTTGGGTTGGCAGGCTTTCTATGCCATATCCGTCCATTGAAGTTACGGCAACAAACAGACGTTTTGCATCAGGATTTTCTATTTTGAACGAATTTCCTATGATTCGTGCGGCAACCAGGTTGCGTGCATCGGTGATGTCAACCGGATATTTCTTGCTCGCGTATACATTATTATATATATAAGGGGTTGCGATTTTGGTGCCATCCGTATAGTTTGAAGAATTGCTCCAGGAAACTGATACCTTGTTATCGGTGGTGATTACCGATAATTGCTGTGGCTGTTCCGGTTGGTTCTTGCTTGCCCAAGTCATCGGCGGAACCAATGAAGGGTATGGGTTGAAACGTTGGGTAAAGTCGAGGATACCCTGTTTGTTGTCCAGAAGGAACTTGTTTCTGAAGAATGCATATCCCATTCCGAGATTTCGGATGTGATACATTTCTGCCGTCACGTCATTGATGTTCCACTTTCCTTCTTTCGGATCGAGAAAGTAGATGCCCAGTCCTGGAACCACAATCTTGCCATGGCTCTGTTCCTGCCAGTCGATGGCAAACGGATAGAAGTGTTCGTTCTTGAAATACATCATAGGGAAGAGCTCGTCCATCAGACCGCTCTTGAGCCAGCCCTGTGCATCCTGGCAGACCTTCGTGTATGCATTCCAGCCAAAGCTCCGGTATCTGCTCAGGTCATCATACTTTCCTACAGGTGAGCAACTCATTTTTACCCAAGGTTTTTCAGCCTTCACTGCATCGTGAATCTTTCTTACGATGTTGGTGATATACCGGCGTCCCTGTTCCCGGCTCACTTTGATGTTCCAGGTCTCAGGGTAACGGATGTAGTCGAGGTGAATACCGTCTACATTATATTTATGTGTAATTTCCCTGCAGATGTTTGCCAGATAATCACCAGTCCGACTGTTTTCCGGATCCATGTATCCGTCTGCTCCAATCTTCCTGATGAGTTTCGGCATCTTCTGTCTGAGGGTTTTGCAGCCGAGTGCGTTCCATTTTCCTACAGGGATGGTTACCACCCAGGCATGCAGTTCCATACCGCGCTTATGGCATTCGTCGATGGCAAACTGCAGGGCATCATAGCCCGGACTTCTGCCCGGAAATCCTGACAGACATCCATCCCAAGGTTCGTATGCCGACGGATAAATCATGGTACCTCTTACGCGGGTCTGTATCAGTACGGTGTTGATTTTAGCCTGCTGTAACCGGTCCAGTATATCCGTAAGCTCCTTTTTCTGCTTTTCGGCAGAATAAGAAGACTGGGCATAAGAGTGTGGCCAGTCGATACCTCCTATGGTTGTCAGCCATACAGCTCTTACTTCATGTTTCGGCACCTGGTTATTGAACACGATACTCTGGGCTTTTGCGGCCAAAACAGAGCATAAAACGATAAAAAATATCTTAAATCTCTTCATAATCTTACAATTTGGCAACAAAGATACCAATATTTTTTTTTATTTCAAATAAAAATATTACTTTTGCGGTTGAAATATTAAAATAAAGTGCATTTTGCACCGAAAAGAGAGAAAATTTTAAGCAATAAAAGAAAAATGGTCAGTTTCGTTATTAGTTTGGTCGCCCTTGTATTGGGTTACCTTCTTTATGGAAAGTTTGTGGCGCATGTGTTCGGTCCTGATGACCGCCCTACGCCTGCAGTGACCAAAGCCGATGGGGTCGACTTTATGGTACTGCCTAGTTGGAAGATCTTCATGATTCAGTTCCTCAACATTGCAGGAACGGGTCCTATCTTCGGTGCCATTATGGGTGCCTGGTATGGACCGGTGGCTTATCTGTGGATTATCTTCGGGTGTATCTTCGCAGGAGCCATGCATGATTACATGAGCGGTATGCTCAGTATCCGTAACGGTGGAGCTGGTTTGCCGGAATTGGTAGGTAAGTATTTGGGTGGACGCACCAAGAAAGTGATGTTGGTCTTTTCGGTACTTTTGCTGATGATGGTGGGAGCTGTGTTTGTATACAGTCCGGCTATCATTATGAGTGGCATTTGTAATACGGATGCATTCTGGGGCAGCCAGATGTTTTGGATTGTGGTGATTTTCGTTTATTACGTCATTGCTACATTATTGCCTATCGATAAGATTATCGGTAAGGTTTATCCGCTCTTTGCCTTCTCGCTTCTCTTTATGGCGGGTGCTCTGATGATAGGTCTCTTTGTGAAGTGGCCTTCATTGCCTGAACTTTGGAGCAATTTGCAGAGTTGCAATCTCAATGAGAATCCGGCTTGGTTGGGAACGGAGTCTTTTGTACAGAAGAGTCCGATTTTCCCTTGCCTCTTTATCACGATAGCCTGTGGTGCCATCAGTGGTTTCCATGCTACGCAGAGTCCGCTCATGGCCCGATGCATGAAGAATGAGAAGATGGGTCGCCCTATTTTCTATGGTGCCATGATTACTGAAGGTGTTGTTGCCTTGATATGGGCTACGGTTTCCATGTATTTCTTCTACTATGGTGGATGGCGTGAATGCGTAAGTCCTGAGGTCGCTCAGCAGTTTATCGCTCAGTTTGATGGCGGCAAGTCGCTTATCCAGAACTTCGATGCGCCTACCGTTGTGAAAATTGTATGTTCCAGCTGGTTGGGTGTGGCTGGTGGAATCCTGGCTCTGCTGGGTGTTGTTGCAGCGCCTATTACCAGTGGCGATACGGCTTTGAGAAGTGCCCGTCTGATTATCGCCGAGTTTATCGGTTTGGAGCAGCGCTCTATGCGCAAGCGTCTTTATATCTGCGTTCCGTTGTTTGCTCTTACGGTGGGCATTCTGGTTTGGCAGATGGAGAATCCTGATGGTTTCAATATCATCTGGCAGTATTTCGGCTGGGCTAACCAGACACTTTCTGTGTTCACTCTCTGGACATTGACGGTTTATCTGGTACAGCAGAAGAAGCCTTTTGTAATGACGCTGGTTCCTGCCTTGTTTATGACCGTGATATGTTCAACCTTCCTGCTCATTTCGCCAACAGCTTTGGCCTTGAGTGAGAGCGTGGCATATACGGGCAGTGTCATTATTCTGGTGATTGCCCTGGTCTGGTTTCTGGGTTGGTATCGCAGCTATCAGAAGAAACAATAGATTTATATATAAGTATTAATCAATATACGTAAATTTATATGATACGAATGAAAAAATTAGCTATTGCAGCACTGGCACTTGTCGTTTCGACAGCTGCCCATGCTCAGTTTGAAAGTGGAAAACAGTATATCGGTGCGTCGATGACGGGCTTAAACTTGAGTTATAATGGCTCTCAGGACCTCAATCTCGGTATTCAGGCTAAGGCCGGATACTTCGTAGAAGACGACTGGATGCTGTTGGGGCAGGTAGAATATAATCATTCTGGTCTTGAAGGCGTGAAGGATTATTTCTCTGTCGGTGCCCAGGCACGTTATTATATCGAGCAGAATGGTCTGTATCTGGGTGGCGGCGTAAAGTTGGCTCATTCCGGAGGTTATAATGATTTCATGCCAGGGGTAGAGGTAGGTTATGCTTTCTTCCTCGGCAAGTCAGTTACCCTCGAACCAGCCGTCTACTACGATCAGAGTTTCAAGAAGCATGTAGATTATTCTACCGTAGGTTTGAAGCTGGGTATTGGTATTTATCTCTAAACCGGTAAGATGCAACAACAGTTTTCTTCGGCTTTGTTGGAAAAGGCAGTGGCGGAGTTTTCTAAATTGCCTGGTATAGGGCGCAAAACAGCTTTGCGCCTTGTACTTTTTATGCTCAAGCGTAAGAGTGAGGATGTGGAACTCTTTGCTGATACCATTTCCAGGATGCGGCGTGAAGTGAAATACTGCAGAGTTTGTCATAATATCAGCGATACAGATGTCTGTCCGATCTGTTCTGATTCCCGGCGCGATGCTTCTACCATCTGTGTTGTCGAGAATGTGCAGGATGTACTGGCGATAGAAAACACGCAGCAGTTTCACGGACTCTATCATGTCTTGGGCGGCATCATTTCGCCGATGGATGGTATCGGTCCTTCGGATATAGAGATAGAATCGCTGGTTCAGCGTGTGGCTGAAGGTGGGGTGAAGGAGGTGATTTTTGCTCTCAGCAGTACGATGGAGGGTGATACAACCAACTTCTATATCTCCCGTAAACTTTCTGAATATCCTGTTAAACTCTCTGTTATCGCCCGTGGTATCTCGGTGGGTGATGAATTGGAGTATACAGATGAGGTTACCCTCGGACGGAGTATTCTGAACAGAACTCCATTTGGACAATAATAAAAGACAACAAAATGAAAATCAAACAAGTACAACGAATATTAATGACCAATTTCCTCTTTGTCCTGTTGGTAGGATTCCTGCTGGTCTTGCTCTATGAGACAGAAATTCTGGAACCTACTAATCTGGCTGGGGATGTCACGTTGGTCTATGTGATTACCGTAGCGATGGAGTTTCTTACCATTGCCGTTATTCCTTTGGCGCTCAAACTCTTCAGTTTCAAGGCTATTCACCGTCAGTTGGTAACCCGTAAGGGAGATGCACTTCTTCCTCTGGGCACTGCCCGTCTGAATATGCTCTGCTTGCCAATGCTGATCAATACGTTTATGTATTATCAGACGATGGCGCCTGCTTTCGGATATATGGCTATCATCCTTTTTCTCTGTCTCTTCTTTGTTTATCCTTCTGTCGGAAGATGTGAGGACGAAACAACTGAGGCGGAAGGTTAAACTCTCAGTATCTAATATTTGATATTCGATATGAAACTCAGTGTTATCATAGTAAGCTATAATGTGAAGTACTATCTTGCCCAGTGTCTGCGTTCGGTAGAGAAAGCTATCGGCGTGTTGGAGTGTGGGCAGCAGGGTGATGCAAGTGGCGATACGGCAGAGATTATCGTGGTTGATAATCATTCTCAGGATGGGACGGTGGAATATCTCGAACAGTGTTTCCCGGTTTCCCGATATCCTAATCTCCATGTTGTAGCCTGTACGCATAATAACGGATTTGCCCGTGCCAACAATCTTGCTATCCGCAAGAGCGAGAGTGATCTGGTTCTTTTGCTGAATCCGGATACCATTATCGGTGAGCATGTTCTCAAGGATGCTGTCAGTTTTATGCGTTCTCATCCTGATGCCGGTGCATTGGGTGTAAGGATGTTGGGAGCCAATGGCAAACCAGCTCCTGAGAGTAGGAGAGGATTGCCTTCTCCGATGGTGGCTTTCTATAAGATGATGGGGTTGTGCAGCCGGTTTCCTCAGCATCGCAGTTTCGGTCATTATTACATGGGTTATCTTCCGTGGGATAAGCCGGCAAAGATAGAGGTTGTGAGCGGTGCTTTCTGTATGATTCGTCGTGAAGCCTTGCTGAAGGTGGGGTTGCTGGATGAGGATTTCTTCATGTATGGCGAGGATATTGATCTTTCTTACCGTATCTTGAAGGGTGGTTATCAGAACTATTATCTGCCTGTAGATATCCTTCATTACAAAGGTGAAAGTACTCAGAAGTCGAGCTTCCGCTATGTTCATGTGTTTTACGAGGCGATGCTTATCTTCTTCCGTAAACATTATTCGGGTATGTCGCATCTCTTGAGTATTCCTATCAAATTTGCCATCTATGCCCGTGCCTCTGTAGCCTTTACGCAGATGATGACTGCGAGAATCAGAAAGAGTCTGGGATTCTTTTCTCCTTCTCATGTCGACCTGTCAAACCAGGTATTGTTTGATGCTGACGAGATGAGCTATGAAGAGATGCTGCATCAGCTTGCGCAGCGGTCTGACGAGAATATCAAACTGGCTACCTATACGAAGGACATCGGTAAGGTGATTACGGATAGGGAGGTGATGGATAAGGATGAATTTGGTTATTTATAAGGATAGATTCATTTCTATATTATAAGGTACGCGCGTACATTATTAATAAGTGTAGTTTATGAAAGAACCGAATATTCGATTACGTGCTTTAGAGTTGGAAGATCTAGATTTTCTCTACCATATAGAGAATGATGATCGGCTTTGGGAACTGGGTGTTTCCAATGTACCATATTCGCGCCGGGTGCTGCTCGACTATATAACCAGTGCTTCGGCAGATATTTATGTAGACAATCAGGTGCGCCTGATAGTTGAGAATGAGCACAATGAGCAGGTGGGCATCCTGGATCTTACAGATTTTGATCCCCGTCATCATCGTGCCGAACTCGGAATTGTCATCAAAAAGGAGTTTCAGGGGCAGGGTTACGCGAAGGCTTCTGTGTCACGCTTGTTGCAATATGCCCGGAATATACTTCATCTTCAGCAGATTTATGCTATTGTAGGTATCAGAAACCAAAAAGCGGCTAAAATGCTGCAATCTATTGGATTTGAGGGGAATAATATCCTGAAACAATGGCTTTGTAGCCCAGTTGGATATGAGGATGCGATGTTTTTTCAATATTTTCTGTAAAAAAGTTGCATAAAAATTTGGTAGAACCAAAAAAAAGTAGTACCTTTGCACTCGCAAATGAAAAATGAGCGCTAAGCCATTCAATTTGATTTCATGATTGGTGCGTTAGTTCAGTTGGTTAGAATGCCTGCCTGTCACGCAGGAGGTCACGA
>JAJWAL010000104.1:7188-10878 GCA_021618535.1 Segatella copri
TAGAATGCCTGCCTGTCACGCAGGAGGTCACGAGTTCGAGTCTCGTACGCACCGCTCAAAATCATCTTGCTGGTTTGCCTAAATAGTTTGGTGCGTTAGTTCAGTTGGTTAGAATGCCTGCCTGTCACGCAGGAGGTCACGAGTTCGAGTCTCGTACGCACCGCAGAAACCTTCGAGAGTGATCTCGGAGGTTTTTTGTTTTTCAGTAAATCTAAGAGAATATGGCTATCGTTATCACAGTTCTGGCATACTTCTGTGTGCTTCTGCTCTTCAGTCATCTTACTGCCCGTAAAATGGCAAGTAATGAAACTTTCTATCGTGCCAACCGCCGTTCGCCTTGGTATATGGTTGCTTTCGGTATGGTGGGTGCGTCTATTTCGGGCATCACTTTTGTCAGTGTGCCGGGCATGGTGATGAGAACGGATATGACCTACCTTCAGATGTGCATCGGTTTCATCCTGGGTTATTTCCTGGTTGCCTTTCTTTTGCTTCCTATCTATTACCGGTATAATCTCACAACGATTTACGGTTATCTGCAGCAGCGGTTGGGGGAGCGTTCGTATAAGACTGGAGCTTCGTTCTTCCTCTTGTCCAAGATGACGGGTGCGGCGGTCCGTTTCTTTGTCGTCTGTATCCTCTTGCAGCGTTTCGTGCTCGATGGCATTGGTGTTCCGTTCTGGGTCACGGTTCCTGTCATGGTACTGCTTATCTGGCTTTATACGCGCAAGGGTGGCATCAAGACGCTGGTGTGGACGGATACCTTTCAGACGCTCTGTATGTTTGCTGCGCTCATCCTCATTATCTGTCAGGTGATGTCGGCGTTGGGCATGACTCCTTCTGAAGCGATCACTGCGATTGCTAACGACAGTCATTCCCGTATTTTTGTCTTTGATGACTGGATGTCGAAACAGAACTTCTGGAAACAGTTCCTCAGCGGTGTCTTTGTAGTGATTGTGATGACCGGTCTTGATCAGGACATGATGCAGAAGAATCTTACCTGCAAGTCGCTCCGTGAGGCCCAGAAGGATGTTTGCAGCTATGGTTTTGCCTTTGTGCCTGCCAATCTGCTTTTCCTGAGTCTGGGTGTGTTGCTGGTGATGCTGGCTCAGAAACAGGGAGTGGCTTTGCCTGATGCTCCTGATGATCTGTTGCCGATGTTTGCGGCTTCGGGGGCGATGGGAAACCTGGTGGTGGTACTGTTCACCATCGGTATCGTGGCGGCGAGCTTTTCGAGTGCCGATTCAGCATTGACCGCCATTACTACGAGTCTCTGTGTGGATATATTGGGCAGGAAAGAGGATATGAAGCTTCGCAAGCGTATGCATCTGCTGGTGGCTTTCGTCTTCATGCTCTTCATCATTGCTTTCAAGGCGATTAATTCTACGAGCGTGATAGATGCCATCTACATCCTCTGCTCTTATACTTACGGTCCGCTGTTGGGTTTGTTTGCCTTCAGTCTGCTCACCAAGCGTCAGGTAAACGACCGCTGGTCGCCATGGGTCTGCATCGCCAGTCCGCTCATCTGCTTCGCCATCGATACCCTTACCTCGCAGTATGTGAGCTATAAGTTCGGCTATGAGCTTCTGATGCTGAATGGCGCCCTGACATTTGCAGGTCTCGCCCTTATAAAAAAAGAAACAGTTAAATACAAACAATAATGAGAACAAAAGTATTATTCGCAGCATTGTTGCTCAGTGCAACAACTGCTTTTGCCCAGCAGGAGAAGTTGGGCTCCGGTATTGACAAGACCAACATGGACTTGACCATCAAGCCGGGTAATGATTTCTATCGCTATGCCGCAGGCAACTGGATGAAGAATCATCCACTCGATGCCGAGCATACCGACAATGGTGCTTTCACCGATCTCTTTGAGCAGAACCAGAAGCGCATCCAGGACATCATCCTTGAATATGCTTCCAAGCCACAGCAGAAGGGGTCACTCGGACAGAAGATCGGTTCGCTCTACAACCTCCGTATGGACAGCGTTCGCCTGAACAAGGAGGGATGGGCACCTATCAAGCCAACTCTCGACCGCATTGCAGCCATCAAGGACCGCAGAGAGTATCAGCTCGTTACCGCTCAGCTCGATTTCCGTGGCGAGGGTACCATGATGTATGGCATCGGTGTGGGCGCCGACCTTCGTGATGCCGCCAACAACCTCGTTGAGGTAGACCAGAGTGGTCTTGGTCTTGGTGTACGCGATTACTATGTAAACGATGACGAGCAGACCAAGAAGATTCGTGATGCATACAAGGCTTATATGAAGAAGCTCTTCCAGATGGTAGGCAACGACGAGGCTACCGCCCAGAAGAAGATGGAGGCTGTGATGGCTATCGAGACCCGCATCGCTAAGGCAAGCTATAGTCAGGTACAGCTCCGCGACATCGACAAGAACTATCACAAGATGACCTACAACCAACTCGTGCTCGATTATCCTGGCATCGACTGGGGCAATGTGTTCCTGGCATCCGGTTTCCCTGCTTTCAAGGAAATTTGCGTGGGTCAGCCTGAACCAATCCACGAGGTTGAGAAGATTCTCGCAGAGACCTCTCTGGATGATCTGAAGACATACGCAGAGATCAAGGTGATTTCTGGTGCAACCAGCGTATTGAGCGATGATTTCCGTGCCGTATCCTTTGAGTTGAACAAGGTAATGAGCGGTGTTCAGCAGGACCGTCCTCGCTGGAAGCGTGCCGTAAGTACCGTGAGCGGTGTGTTGGGCGAGGCTATCGGAAAAATTTACGTAGAGAAGTACTTCCCGGAGAGCAGCAAGAAGCGTATGCTCGAACTGGTTCACAATCTCCAGACTGCGCTTTCACAGCGCATCGATGAGGCTACATGGATGAGTGCTGCTACCAAGGCACAGGCTAAGGACAAGCTGGAGAACTTCATCATTAAGATAGGCTATCCTGACAAGTGGAAGGACTATAGCGGATTGCAGGTAGATGACAGTCTTTCTCTCTACGAGAATATGGCAAATATCTCTGAGTTCTTTACAAAGGATGAAATCGCCCGCAAGGTGAACAAGCCGGTAGATAAGACAGAGTGGGGAATGACTCCTCAGACTATCAATGCTTATTATAACCCAACTACCAACGAAATCTGCTTCCCTGCAGCTATTCTCCAGCCTCCATTCTTCGACCCAACAGCCGATGATGCGATGAACTATGGTGGTATCGGTGGTGTAATCGGTCATGAGATGAGTCATGGCTTTGACGATCAGGGCAGCCAGTTTGACAAGACCGGTAACCAGCACAACTGGTGGACTGCTGCTGACAAGAAGAACTTCGAGTCTCGCACCAAGATCCTGGTTGACCATTTCAACAAGATTGAGTTGGCTGGCAAGAAGGTAAATGGCCAGATGACCCTGGGTGAGAACATCGGTGACAATGGTGGTTTGAACATCGCTTTCCGTGCACTTCAGAATGTGATGAAGACAGAGAAGTTGGGTGTGAAGGATGGATTTACTCCAGAACAGCGCTTCTTCCTGGCATGGGCACGTGTATGGGCAGGCAATGCCCGTCCTGAGTACCTGCAGTATCTGATGACCGTGGATGTTCACTCTCCAAACGAGGCTCGTGTGAACGGTGCCCTCCCAATGGTGGATTCATGGTATAAGGCATTCGACATCAAGAAGGGCGACAAGCTCTTTGTTCCTAAGAACAAGCGTGCACATATCTGGTAAAAACA
>JAJWAL010000016.1:0-18687 GCA_021618535.1 Segatella copri
CGTACCTTTCATCGTTATCGTGAAAATATCCAGTCGCAGTTTGGCATTACTGTGGAATGCAACAAGAGCGACGGCTATCGGTATTATCTGAAGCGTGATCCCGTGGATGACGATGATGTAACGGAATGGATGCTGAGTTCCCCGCGGCTGGCTTCGCTTGGTGATATGCTGAAGTAAGTGCTGAACAGGATGGGAAGAAAACTCGTTCGCTGTCTTCCTTTCGACCGCATCAGTTTCCTGAAGCTTATTTGCGAGAAGCATCCGTTGTCGGCAAAGATGAAGAAGTTCCTGACTCCAGAGAATTATTATGAAGATTGCTTTGGCATCTATTGGATGGAAGATGTGCCCGTGGAAAAAATCCGCATCCGTGCCTTCTATCCGGAATACAACTACATCGAGGAGGTTCCGCTGCACGAGAGTCAGCAGAAAGTAAAGGAGTCGAAAGACGGAATGTATCGGGAATATACCCTCACCATTCGCCCCAGCCGTGATTTCCTTCAGGAACTGTTATGGCATGGCAGAAATATCATCGTACTGAAGCCCGAGAACTTGAGGCAGGAGATGATTGATATCTTAAAGGATATGACGAAGAGTTATGAGACGGGCGAATGCCTGAATGGGGAGGAGTAAAAGAATCCTCAGATCGGGAACATACTGTGTGCCCAATCTGAGGATACGATGACTGTCTCCTTACCAAGATACCTTTCTATCTTGTCGATATATGATTGACGAATAATAGTTGCCATATTTTTATCACTTATAAATGAAACTTTTTGCAAATATACGAAAAGTTTCACTTATAAGTGATAAAACTTATCTATTTTTAGTTTTTATAACTTATAGATGGTATCGTTTCAATGATATTAAATGCTCGTTGTAACAATTAATCTTCCTTAAGATACCAGTCTTTGATGTATCCGGAATAATGCTTGGCAAACTCTTCGGCTTGGCCGGGAGCGCAAGCTTTCACCTTCTTGGCTGGAATACCCGCCCAAATCTCATGTGCAGG
This sequence comes from Segatella copri, assembly GCA_021618535.1. Lineage (GTDB taxonomy): Bacteria > Bacteroidota > Bacteroidia > Bacteroidales > Bacteroidaceae > Prevotella > Prevotella copri_O. The sequence goes on from JAJWAL010000016.1 coordinate 1,010, forward strand.
AACTTTGGTGCCATGGGTAACTACAGCACCTGCTGCAATAATAGCCCCTTCTCCAATGTCAGCCTTGTCAAGCACAGTGGCATTCATTCCGATGAGAGCACCTTTTCTAACGGTAGCTCCATGAACGATGGCACCATGTCCCACAGATACATCATCCTCTAGAATGCAAGGCATCGTACCGGTTTGATGGATGCAGGCGCAATCCTGCACATTTACCCTGTTTCCACATCTGATGGCATCCACGTCAGAGCGCAATACCGCACTATACCAGATGCTGCAGTCATCACCAAGAATACAGTCGCCGGTCAGTACGGCATTCTCAGCGATAAAACAATTCTTTCCCCATTGAGGAGTCTTTCCCTCTACTGTCTTTATAATAGCCATATTGAATATATATTTAAATTTGGGTGCAAAGGTAACAAAAATATTGAAATCATACGCAGCATTTTACAGAAAAAGGGTTGCAATCCTCGAAAAGATGGATTACAACCCTTTATACCTTATTATATATAAGAGTTAAGATAACTCTATCATATATTCAAATGTGGAAGCTGATTACAGCTGAGCCAACTCTACAACCTTATCGACTGCAGCGCTCAAGCCGTCCTTGTTCTTACCGCCAGCCTGAGCATAGTGAGGCTGACCGCCACCGCCACCCTGAATCAACTTGGCAGCTTCGCGAATCATCTTACCAGCGTTCAAACCGTGATCCTTAACCATATCATCGCTGAACATTACGCTGAGCATAGGCTTGTCGTTATAAACAGAACCTACTACGCAGATCATGTTCTCTGGCAAAGCCTCGCGAACCTTGAATACCAAATCCTTGGCAGCTGCTGGCTCCATTGGTAATACGGCTGTAACAACCTTCACACCATTGATTTCTTTTGCATTCTCTACAAGCTTATCCTTGGCACGCTCTACAGCCTGAGCCTGGAACTTCTCAACATCCTTCTTCAAAGCATCGTGCTCGTCGATGTACTTTCTGATGACACCTTCGAGATCCTTGGCATTGTTGAACAAGCCCTTCAAGGCTACGATGGTATCCTGTAAGCCGTAGATAGCCTCCTCGCAAGCCTTGCCTGTCAAAGCCTCGATACGGCGGATGCCGGCTGCTACGCTGCTCTCAGAGATAATCTTGAAGAAACCAATCTTACCTGTGCTCTTGGCATGAATACCACCACAGAACTCGGCTGATGGACCGAAGCGAACTACACGAACCTTGTCGCCATACTTCTCGCCGAAGAGGGCGATAGCACCAAGTTCCTTAGCCTCCTCGATAGGAGTATCGCGGTGCTCATCCAATGGATAGTCGGCACGGATCATCTCGTTTACCATGTGCTCTACCTTGCGGAGCTCCTCATCAGTTACTTTCTGGAAGTGAGAGAAGTCGAAACGCAAGGTGTCCTTGTCTACATAAGAACCCTTCTGCTCTACGTGGTCACCCAAAACCTGCTTCAGGCAGTAGTCGAGCAAGTGGGTAGCTGTATGGTTGGCTGCGCTTCCCTCGCGGTTCTCGATATCTACGCAAGCCATGAAATCAGCGTTTACATCCTTTGGCAACTCCTTTACGATGTGGATGCTCTGGTTGTTCTCGCGCTTGGTGTCGATAATCTGGATGGTCTCATCCTCGCTAACGAGCACACCCTTGTCGCCAACCTGTCCACCCATCTCACCATAGAATGGAGTGTTGTCGAGTACCAACTCATAGAAAGAGTTCTTCTTCTGAGTCACCTTGCGATAGCGCAGGATGTGGCACTCATATTCTGTATAGTCGTAACCCACGAAGTTCTGGTCGCCTTCCTTCAAAACCTCCCAGTCGCCGTTCTCTACGGCAGCAGCATTGCGGGCACGCTCTTTCTGCTTCTTCATCTCCTCGTCGAAGCCTGCTGCATCTACGGTGTAACCATTCTCACGGCAGATGAGCTCTGTCAGGTCGAGAGGGAAACCGTATGTATCGAAGAGGCGGAATGCGCTTACGCCGTCGAGCTGAGTCTCGCCATGAGCCTTGAGCTCGTCCATATCGCCATTGAGGAGGTTGATACCTTTTTCCAAGGTGCGGAGGAATGAATCCTCTTCCTCTTTCATCACGCGAGTGATGAGCTCCTGCTGAGCTGGCAACTCTGGGAAGGCTGCACCCATCTGCTCTACCAAAACATTGACGAGCTTGTACATGAATGCCTGCTTCTGACCGAGGAATGTGTAAGCATAACGTACGGCACGGCGCAAGATACGTCGGATTACATAACCAGCCTTGGCGTTGCTTGGCAACTGACCATCGGCGATAGAGAAGGCTACGGCACGGAGGTGGTCGGCGCATACACGCATTGCTATGTCGATCTTCTCCTGCTCATCCTTACCCTCGCCATTCTCACCAGTAGGAGTAGTGAAGCCATACTTCTTGCCAGAGATAGCCTCGATTTCCTTGATGATTGGCTGGAAGATATCAGTATCATAGTTAGAGTGCTTGTCCTGCAACATGCGAACCAAGCGCTCGAAGCCCATACCTGTATCGATAACGTGCATTGGGAGAGGTTCAAGAGAACCATCAGCCTTGCGGTTGTACTGCATGAACACGATGTTCCAGATTTCGATGACCTGTGGGTTATCCTTGTTTACCAACTCACGGCCTGGCACCTGAGCCTTCTCCTCTGGAGTACGAGAATCCACGTGAATCTCTGAGCAAGGACCGCAAGGACCTGTATCGCCCATCTCCCAGAAGTTGTCGTGCTTGTTACCGTTGATGATGTGGTCGGCTGGCACGTGCTTAGCCCAGTAACCTGCAGCCTCGTTGTCGCGTTCCAGACCTTCCTCCTTGCTACCCTCGAATACGGTAACGTAGAGATCGGCAGGGTTGAGCTTCAAAACTTCAGTAAGATACTCCCATGCCATATCGATGGCACCCTCCTTAAAGTAGTCGCCGAAGCTCCAGTTACCGAGCATCTCGAACATGGTGTGGTGGTAAGTATCGTGACCAACCTCTTCGAGGTCGTTGTGCTTACCGCTTACACGGAGACATTTCTGAGTATCAACACGACGAACATCCTTGCCTGGGTCTTTTGTACCGAGGATGATGTCTTTCCACTGGTTCATACCAGCGTTTGTAAACATCAGCGTTGGGTCATCCTTGATAACCATAGGTGCTGATGGAACAATCTTGTGGCCTTTACCTTCGAAGAATTTCTTGAAGGATTCGCGCACTTCATTAGCTGTCATCATATCTTTTTTATATTTATCTTTAATTTCTTTTTCCTGTTTTGGAGAGGGGATTGAGCGTCCTCTCAGAAAATATTTTTGCCCTTTAGGGCATTTTCTTCCGAAAATCTTTGCAAAGATAAGAAGAATTGTTTAATTTTGCAACTAAATTAATTATTTTTGAAATTAAAGACGGAAAAAATGGCAATAATTCCAGATAAAACAACGAAATTGTACTATTCTATCAAGGAAGTAGGTGAAATGTTTGGTCTAAATGACTCTACGTTGAGATATTGGGAAAAGGAGTTTCCTTTTCTCAAACCGAAGGTTGCTGGCAACAAAGTGCGCCAGTATACCGATAAGGATATTGAGCAGGTAAGGCTCATCTATAACCTTATCAAGGTGAAGGGATTGAAGATTGCGGCTGCCCGTAAGTATCTGAACCAAAACAGAACGGGTGCCGAGAAATCTTCAGAAGTTCTCGACACCCTTATTTCAGTAAGAGACCAGCTCAAAGAACTCAAAAAGCAGCTCGATGGACTGGTGTAGTACTTTGAACTTTGAACATTGAGCATTGAACTTTATGATTAGCTAGGGTTACCATGCTTCTTCGCCGAAGACATTCTTGATGGTAACTTTAGCTGCCTCTTTCTTGGTGAGCTGGTGGCTCCAGGCTACGCGAGCCTTGGTTGCAGCACCTGCACCATGGTTGTTATATTCGCTGTAGCGGGCTGTCTGTTCGTTGCTCTGCTTGCCCCAGTTGTGCCATCCTTCAGGACGGATGTGGCTGCCCATTTCGCAATTCATGAAGAGGGTAGCTGCATAAGGGCGCCATGGACGACCCAGATAAACCTTGTCTACGCCTGGCTCGGCGGTAAGCTTGCACTTGTTGAATACATAGCCATATTCCTGACCGGCTGGGCTGGAGGCTGCTGTGATGTAGCTGTTGGCCTTGCTGCGAATCTCACAATTCTCAAACCATGCTCTTCCTGGACCAAAGATGAAATCGGTGGTTCCCTCGATGTAGCAATCATAGAAGGCTGAACGGTTGTTGGCTATACCTGTATAAACGGTATCCTGATTGCCCAGCAGACGGCAGTTCTGAACCAGGATATGATCGCCTTCAAGATGTAGGGAGACAGCTTGTCCCAGTTTGGCTGCATTGTTCTCGATGGTGATGTTCTTCAGGGTGATGTAACTGCCCTGTACCTTCAGGGTATAAGTACGGAATGTGCCCATCGGTTTACCCTTTGCAGCAGCTTCTGAATCGAGTCCACCTACAGGCATCTTGATGTTGGCATGATCGTCCCATGTGATGATAGTGTTATCACGGTCTTCACCACAGATGGTGATGTTGGTGAGCCATGAAGGGAGGATGAGTTTCTCCTTGTACACGCCTTTCTTTACGTAGATTACCTTGCTGTAATCCATGAAAGCACGACATACTTCGATGGCTTCGTCGATGGTGCGGAATTCGCCGGTACCATCACGGGAAACTACAATCGTGTCGGGGTTGTCATACTTGTTGGCTGCTGCCAGAGGCAACAGAGTCAACATCATTAAAAATGATAAGAATAATTTTTTCATATTGTTTTTAAGCTTGTTGTTTTGAATCTGTTTTTATAAGATGTTGAAATCTGTATGATTTCATAGAGAATCGCCAGATTTTAAATCCGGCGATTCTCTATTATTTATCTTTTCTTTTTTATCATAAACTCCTAAGTTATAGGATTCTCTGTACTTCCTGCAGATCATCAATATTTCGGAGTTGGTTCATAATGGTCTTAACTTCTTCGCGGTCGTGAACACGGAGTTCGATGGTTCCGTCGAAGATGCCGTTATCACTACTGATTGTTATCTTGTGGATATTGATGCCTAACTGGTCACTAATCACCTTACTAACATCCAGCAGCATGCCCTTACGGTCGATACCCTTGATTTCGATGGTAGCATCGAAGAGTATCTGCTTGTGCATATCCCATTTGGCATCTACGATGCGGTTGCCGAAACTGGACTTCAGTTTGGCTGCTATGCTGCAAGAGCGCTTATGTATTTCGATGCGGTTCTTGTTGTCGATAAAGCCCATGACGTCATCACCAGGAATCGCATGGCAGCAGCTAGGGAAGATAAACTGGTTGATATTCTCCTCGGTCAGGATGAGTGGCTTCTTCTTGTTGAAGTCTTTGCCTACCACGAAAAGATCCTGAGGCTTCACGATGCCTTTTTCTTGAGCCTTCTCCTTGCTCTTGCCCAGGAATGGGATATAATTGCGCCAGCTGCTGGCCTGCTGTTTCTTAGGCTTGCCCTGCAACTCATCGAAATCTTTATCGCCTAGGATAATCTGATGGTCTCCTAATGACTGGAAGAGGGTTTCAGGCTTCTGGATATTATGAAAATCGCACAGGCGGTCTACCACCGATGCACTCATCTCGATGCTGTTCTTCTTGAGCCATTCGGTGAGTATGTTTTCTCCCTTCTTCTGAACCTCTCGTGAATCGCGGCGCAGGATGGCCAGAATCTTGCTCTTTGCCTTGGCCGAACTGACGAAGTTTACCCATTCTTCCTGTACATGCTGGCTCTTGGAAGTAAGAATCTCAACCTGGTCGCCACTTTGCAGCTTATGGCTCAGCGGAACCAGCTTATGGTTTACCTTGGCTCCAATGCAGTGGCTGCCCAGGAAAGTATGAATCTGGAAGGCGAAGTCGAGGGCAGTACAGCCTGCCGGCATCGTCTTGATTTCTCCCTTTGGTGTGAAGACGAATATTTCTGAAGCATAGAGGTTCAGCTTGATGGCATCGAGGAAGTCCATGGCATCCGGCTGCGGATCGTCCAGAATCTCCTTGATGGTGCTGAGCCAGTCGTTCAGCTCGTTCTCATCTTCTGTATATTCACCTTCGTTTCCTTCTTTGTATTTCCAGTGGGCAGCAAATCCCTTTTCTGCCACCTCGTCCATTCGATCGGAGCGAATCTGTACTTCTATCCATCTTCCCTGCTTACTCATCAGGGTAACGTGGAGTGCCTGATAGCCGTTTGCTTTCGGATGGTTCAACCAGTCGCGCAGACGGTCGGGATGACTCTTGTAGATTTTACTGATGGCTACGTAGATATTGAAGCATTCGTTTACTTCGTTTGCTCTTACCTTTGGCGTAAAGATGATGCGCACAGCAAGAATGTCGTAAATCTCATCGAAAGTAACGTGCTTGTTCTGCATCTTGTTCCAAATAGAATAAGGGCTCTTCACGCGTGCTTTGATTTTGTATTCTACGCCTAACTTGTCGAGTTCTTCGCGGATAGGTGCAGTAAAACTCTCGAAGAGGGTATCGCGCTGCGATTCGGTATCGGCAAGTTTATGCTCAATATTGGCATACTCCTGTGGATGGTCGTAGCGGAAACTGAGGTCTTCGAGTTCGGTCTTGATTTTGTTCAAGCCCAATCGGTTGGCGAGAGGTGCATAAATATACAAGGTTTCGCCCGCAATCTTGTATTGTTTGTTGGCTGGTTGCGATTCCAGCGTGCGCATGTTGTGCAGGCGGTCGCAAATCTTGATAAGGATAACACGGATGTCATCGCTCATAGTGAGCAACAGTTTTTTGAAGTTTTCTGCCTGTGCTGATGCCTTATCGCCGAAGATTCCACCACTGATTTTGGTGAGTCCATCAACGATTTGTGCCACCTTGGCTCCAAAGATGTTTGAGATATCTTCTACTGTGTAGTCGGTATCTTCTACCACATCATGAAGCAGTGCGGCACAGATGCTCGTTGAGCCGAGCCCCATCTCCTCGCAGGCTATCTGAGCCACGGCGATAGGGTGCATGATATATGGTTCGCCCGAAAGGCGGCGCACACCTTTGTGCGCCTGTCGGGCGAAGTTGAATGCCTTGGTCACTATATCTACCTTCTTGCGGTGTCGCGAACTCAGGTAGGTGTCAAGCAGGTGTTGAAAGGCATCGCCAATCAACTGGTTATCAGCCTGCTCTCTTTCGAGGTCTTTCAAGTTCTGGTCATCCATAGTGGGTCCCTCCAATAATAATGTTCTTAATTAGACTGAAAAAACTACAGCGGACGTAGTTCTTTTATTTCACTTTGATTTTCTTTCCGGCACGGATACTGTTACCCTTGATGCCGTTCAGTTTGCGCAGTTTCTTAACGGTTGTTCCGTGGCGTGCTGCTATTTCAGAAAGGGTATCACCATTCTTGATGGTTACACTCTTGCTGCCTTGTTTTCTGTTTCTGCCTCGCTTGCTGCTCTTCTTGCTGCGTGAAGAAGCGCTGTGGCGACTGTAGCTGCTTCGTGGGCGGCTATAGGTAGGCTGTGCATCGTTGACATCTACTGTAGCGCGCTTCAGGAAGAGTTCATCGGCTCTGTAAGCACAGATGCTGTCCTGCTGGTCGATGAAGCTACCGATGAGGGTAGAAGGAAGACGCAATGCCATCGGATGGTTCAATCCATTGATGATATCATGACGGTACTGTGGATTCAGATTGCGCAGGTGCTCTATGTCAATGTTCAGCACTTTGGAAATCTGCTCCAGGTGGATGTCTTTTGATACTACGATGGTATCTGTCTTTACTGGCAGTTCGCTTACCATAGGGCAGATGTTATGATCGCAGTAGTAGTTCATGATGTAGTTGGCAGCGATGAAAGCTGGTACATATCCACGTGTTTCCTTTGGCAGATATGGATAGATGTTCCAGTAGTCGGCGTTGCCTTTTGCACGATGGATGGCCTTGTTGACATTGGTTGGACCGCAGTTGTAAGCTGCAATCACGAGGCTCCAATCGTCGAATATCTTGTACAGGTCGCTCAGGTAGTGAGCGGCTGCATAGGATGCTTTTACCGGGTCGCGGCGTTCATCGATGAGTGAGTTTACTTCCAGTCCATATCGCTTGCCGGTAGGCAACATAAACTGCCATAAACCTGTGGCACCAACGCGTGATACAGCTTTAGGGTTAAGTGCCGATTCGATAACTGGCAGATATTTCAGTTCCAGTGGCAGGTTGTAAGCCTCTAATGCCTCTTCGAAGATAGGCATGTAGAAGTTACTTGCTCCCAACATAAAACTTACCGAACGGCGTAGTTTGCCGCTGTATCGGTCTATGAATTTCTGTACTACCTCATTGTATGGCATTTCGATGATGGTAGGCATTCTCTTCAGACGGTCGATATACACTTCCTTCTCGAAGACAGGGTTTACATCGCGGTATTTGCAGGTTGTATCTGCCATCATGTAAGTCTGTGCATTGTAAAGGTGGAGCAGGCTGTCGAGGTTATCTTCCATTCCCTCTGGTACTTCGATTTCCTCTTGCTTTCCGTCTTTGTCGGTAACGGTGATGATATCATCGCTATCTGTTTCTTCTGTAACGTCGGTTTGGGCATGAATGCCTTGTAAGCTGAACAGCATCGCTGCTGCCATGACTAGTATTTTCTTCATATTGATGTTTTATCTCGTCTATGTTTCTAATTTCTATTTTGCGTTATAATATATATAGGTGTATTCTAACTCCTCACGCATTAAAATGTGAGTGAGCAACTTACGCCGAGGCTTCCAGACCGCAGCGGATTGGCAGTCTTGTTGCCGTTATTCAGCATGGTAGGCTCTATTCTGAGCGAGAGATCATCGGAGATGTCAAATTCCGAGAGCGATGCATCTACGTAAGCATCAATCACAGAAAAGGCATAGATGCCTATCATGACGAAGGTTCCCAAGTCTCTCCAACGGCGATATTTATCTTTTCGCTTGCGGAAGATTTCCTTATAGCGTTCTATGTTCGATTCGTTGATCTGGGCGCCCAAGTGCAGAAACTGATTGTAGCTCTGGGTGTTGGGGTCATCGTCCATAATATCCATGTAGGCTTGCGAATAGTCGTGATACATCTGGTTGTTCCAGGTGATGGCGTATGTACAGCCTACGAAACCGCCATAGATGAAAGGCAGTTTCCAATATTTGCGATTGTATATCTGTCCGGCACCAGGTAATACAAGTGCCAACCACATGGCACGCTTGGTATCAGGTCGCCAAGTTGCCCAGTTGCGCTTTTTGCGTACAGGCTTTGCTGGTTGGGTGAGGCTTGCCAGTTTGCTGCTGTCTTGTGCGGTAAGCATCGAGTCGATGGCTATTTTTGCCGAGTCGGCTGATGCAATGGTTGGCACATCGGTCACTTGTTTTTTTTGTTTCGACTTCTGTGCCTGTGCGCCCATCGGTGCCAGAAGCAGCAGGGTTGCCAAACAGATTTGTGATATACTGAGTTTCACTTTTATTCTTGCTTTAACTGATCGAAAACATTCATGATGTGCTCCAGCTCCTCTTCGTTGGCGAATGGAATGCTGATTTTCCCCTTGCCCTTAGCTGAGCAGGTGAACTGCACTTTGGTATTGAGAAACTGTGACAGGCGGTTTTTGAGTTGTGTAAATTCCTCAGGCATCTGAGCCTTAGCCGTGATGGTTTTCTTACCGCTCTCGATGTCTTCTCCGCTCTTGAGTCGCTGTACCATCTCTTCAACCTTTCTTACTGAGTAGCCGTTCTTCTGTATCTCCTTGAACAACTTGATTTGCAGCGAAGGTGAGTCGAGGGCCAGTAGGGCACGGCAATGACCCATGTCGATTTCTTTCTTTTGTAGTGCCATCTGCACCTGGGCAGGAAGTTTGAGCAGTCGCAGATAGTTGGCGATAGCTGCACGGCTCTTGCCCACACGTTCTGAAATTTTCTCCTGTGTCATACCCTCGTTTTCCAGAAGGTGTTCGTAGGCGAGTGCTATTTCTATGGCGTTGAGGTCTTGGCGCTGGATATTCTCTACGAGCGCCATTTCCATTACGTTCTCATCGCTGATGGTGCGGATGTAGGCAGGGATAGCTGTCAGCCCCGCAAGTTGTGAAGCGCGCCAGCGGCGTTCACCGGCGATAATCTGGAATCTGTTTTCTGAAACCTGTCTTAAGGTGATAGGCTGGATGATGCCTATGGCCTTGATGCTTTCGGCGAGCTCATGTAGGGCTTCGTCGTCAAACTCCCGGCGTGGCTGATTGGGATTCGCCTCAATCTGGTCGAGAGGAATTTCATTGATGGTACTGCTGCCCTGGGTGCGCACTCCCTCGGTAGAGATGAGGGCATCGAGTCCGCGTCCTAAAGCGTTGCTCTTTGTACCGTTGTTGTATTTCTTGTGTACTGCCATTTTTTTACTTTTAATTTTGAACATTGAACTTTCTAAAAGGGTTCAATTTCCAAATCTTAACTATTCTTGTTGATAATCTCCTTTGCCAAGGCCAGATGGTTCTTGGCACCGTTGCTTTCTGCATCGTAAAGGATAACCGGGAGACCATGGCTTGGACTCTCACTCAGTTTCACGTTGCGCTGAATCACGGTCTTAAACACCAACTCCTGGAAGTGGCGTTTTACCTCGTCGTATATCTGGTTGGCAAGGCGTAGGCGACTATCATACATGGTGAGCAGGAAACCTTCTATCTCGAGTTTCGGATTCAGCTTGCTCTTGATGATCTTGATGGTATTGAGCAATTTGCTGATACCTTCAAGAGCGAAATATTCACATTGGACTGGGATGATGACGCTGTCGGCAGCCGTCAACGAATTGACGGTGATGAGGCCGAGCGAAGGCGAGCAGTCTATCAGGATGTAGTCGTATTCGTCACGGATAGGCTGCAGTAATGTCTTAATCACCTTTTCGCGATTTTTGAGATTCAGCATCTCTATCTCGGCACCTACCAGGTCGATATGACTAGGTATGATGTCGAGTCCATCAATGTCGGTGGTGTAGATGGCATCGCGCACGTCTGCATGGTCGATGATGCATTCGTAGAGCGAGCAGTCTACCTCGCTGATGTCCACGCCCAATCCACTGGAAGCGTTTGCCTGTGGGTCGGCGTCCACTACGAGTACAGTTTTCTCTAGCGTGGCAAGCGATGCTGCCAAGTTAATGGTGGTAGTAGTCTTTCCTACACCGCCTTTTTGGTTAGCTAATGCGATGATTTTTCCCATTTTCTTAGTAAATTTTCGGCAAAGATACAAAAATATTGTGAGAAAGTCGCTATCTTTAAAGGTTTTTTCGTACTTTTGCACCAAAAAGAAAGATATTTTTATGGAAAATAAGAAACCGTTAGTATTAATTTCGAATGATGATGGCTATCATGCCAATGGAATCAAGACCCTAGTGAGCTTTCTGAAAGACTGGTGCGACCTGCTGGTTGTAGCACCGGAAAGTGCCCGTTCGGGATTCGCCTGTGCCTTTTCGGCTACTACTCCCTTGCGCCTGAAGCGTCGCCACAATATGGGAGATGATGTTGAGGTATGGTCATGTAGCGGTACGCCGGTAGACTGTGTGAAGTTGGCGTTGGATCAGTTTCTTGCTGATCGCAAGCCAGATTTGATTATCGGTGGTATCAACCATGGTGATAATTCGAGCGTGAACAATCATTATTCGGGAACTATGGGTGTAGCTAAGGAGGGCTGTATGCAGCATATTCCAAGCATAGCCTTCAGCAGTTGCAATTATGATGAAAATGCTGATCTCACTCCTTTGTACGATGGGGTACTGAAGGTTGTTAAGCTGGTGCTGGAGAAGGGATTGCCAGAATATACCTGTCTGAATGTCAACTTCCCGGCTTTGCCTCCGTTCAAGGGTTTCAAGGGTTGCCGGATGACTCATGGCTCCTGGATCAATGAGGTGGATCATCGTACGCATCCGCATGGATATGATTATTATTGGATGGTGGGTGAATATCGTAATGACGAACCGGAGGCAACGGATACCGACCAGTGGGCTGTGAATCATGGTTACATCGCTATTACCCCAACTAAGATTGATGTAACGGATTATGATTGGTTAAAGAATTTTGAATTATGAAGTATTACCTGATAGTAGGCGAGGCTAGTGGAGATTTGCATGCCAGCAGATTGATGCGCTCGTTGAAAAAAATAGACGAGTTTGCTGAATTCCGTTTTTTCGGCGGTGATTTGATGGCTGCTGAAGGTGGCACTCGCGTCAAGCATTTTAAGGAGTTGGCTTATATGGGTTTTGTGCCTGTACTGCTACATTTGGGTACCATCTTTTCGAACATGAAGAGATGCAAGGAAGATATTGTGAAATGGAAGCCGGATGTAGTGATACTGGTAGATTATCCGGGATTTAATCTCAAGATAGCTAAGTTCTTGAAAAAGAACACCAATATCCCTGCCTATTATTACATTTCTCCTAAGATATGGGCATGGAAGGAGTGGCGGATCCGCAGCATTAAGCGCGATATCGCAGAACTTTTCTCAATCTTGCCATTCGAGGTGCCGTTCTTCGAAAAAAAGCACCGTTATCCTATTCACTATGTAGGTAATCCTACGGCTCAGGAAGTAGGGGAGTTCAGGTCGGGATATCATCAGAGCTTTACGGAATTCTGTCAGGAGAATAATCTTGACACTTATCGCCCTGTTATCGCTTTGCTGGCAGGAAGCCGTCTGCAGGAAATCAAAGACAATCTGCCGGCGATGATTGAGGTGGCTGAGCGTTTTGAAGATTATCAGATGGTACTTGCCGGTGCTCCTTCGATAGACGATGCTTACTATGAGAAGTTTATCAAAGGTACACCTGTCAAACTGGTGCGTAACAAGACTTATCCGCTCTTGTCGCATGCTACGGCAGCTCTTGTTACCAGTGGTACTGCAACTTTAGAGACGGCTCTTTTCGATGTGCCTCAGGTGGTATGTTATGAAACGCCTGTACCTCATCTCATCCGTTTCGGTTTCAAGCATATCATCAAAGTGAAGTTTATCTCGCTGGTGAATCTTATCGCTAATAAGGAGATTGTGCCGGAGATGCTTGCCGACCGCTTTTCGGTTGATGGTATTGCCAACGAACTTTATCAGATTCTTCCGGGAGAACCTGGCAGGGATAAGATGTTGGCAGAATATCAGGAAGTTCGAACTCAGTTAGGCGATAAGGTAGCGCCGGATGAGGCTGCGGGCATCATGTTTGATCTTCTGGTTAAGCGTAGGGAAATGCTTCTCCGTATGGCTCGTGAGCGTGCTGAAGCTGAAGCCAAAGCTGCAGCTGAGGCTGCAGAACGTGCGCGACAGAAGGCGATAGCTGAAGCCGAGGCTGCTAAGAAACGTGCCGAAGAGGAAGCTTTGGCGGCGCAGAAACGGGCAGAAGAAGAGGCTGAACTGGCAAGAATAAGGGCAGAAAAAGCCCGACTGGCTGCTGAGGCTAAGGCACGTGAGGCTCAGCAGCGTGCAGCCCAGGCACAGTATGAGGCGCAGGAAGCCCAGAAGGGTGAACGCTTTGAAGAAGAACAGGAAAAAGGTGAAATGTTTTGATAAAAAGCAGTCTCTTTCAGTTCTGTGGCGGATATCAATCCGCTGCAGAACTGCTGACTAAGGCAGATTTGAAGGTATACGCTAAAACCATCATCACGGAAATCAGAAAGTATGATCCGGATAATATCATCCTGATGGGCTGTCCGCATTGGGACCAGGATATTGATATCGTGGCAAAGAGCCCTATCGAGGGTGTGGAGAATGTGATGTATACCCTTCATTTCTATGCAGCCACCCATAAAGATTATCTGCGTGATAAACTGGAGGCAAGTACTTGCGTGAGCCAACGAAGCTACTTGTGTTTTTTATGGTGATATGAAAAAAAAAAGGCAGGGGTTCTTTGAGGAATCCCTGCCTTTCTTTGTGCTTGGCCAAACTAAGGTTTGGCCTTTATCTCATAAAAGAAGTATTATCCAAACAGCTGGATGGTATAGAGATAGATTACTGCTGCCGGTATCGCCATGAGTGAAGAGTCGAAGCGGTCGAGCATGCCTCCATGTCCTGGCAGGATGTTGCCACTATCCTTTACTCCGAGGGTACGCTTGAAGAGGCTTTCTACCAGATCGCCCCATGTGCCGAAGAATACCACAACCAGACCTAAACCTTCCCAACCGAGAATGCTGAGACGGTGGGCTTCCCCATCGTTGGCGATATAGCCGATGATACCTGCTGCTATCAGTACGAATATGCCTCCGCCTATGCTGCCTTCCCAACTCTTTGCTGGGCTGATGCGTGGAAAGAGCTTGTGCTTGCCGAAAAGCGAACCGCTGCAATAGGCACCGGTATCATTGGTCCAGAGGAAAATGAAAATGCTCAAAGGCAACAGCATGTCGTAATGTATCTGACCATCGAAGGCTGATGTCTCGAAACTCAATACATTGATCATCGAGAAAGGCAAGGCGATGTACAACTGAGAGAGCATAGTGTAAGCCCAATCGTTGATGGCATCCTTATTGCCTGTATACAGTTCGCTGATGAAGAGATAGAGGATGGTGAGCAGATAAGGTACGAAAACCACGAAATTGCCCACAATGCCCATGCGGAAACCAGCCACGGCAAGGAAGAAGTAAACACCCGCCACGGTGCTGATGAAACGGTTTACCGTAACATTCTCCTTCTGGTTAACTAATCCGCAATACTCCCAGATGCTCAATCCTGTAATGAGGGCGAACAGGATAACCATTGCCCTGGGATTGAGAAAGCAAGATACCATGCACACCACGAAAAATACGCCTGTGATGGATCTTATCACTAGATTCTTCTGTTTGTCAGTCATATCGGTTTGTTTTATTCGTTCTTGTTTTCTTCCGAACCTTCATCCTTCTTGGAAGTCTCATCAGAATCTGCATTCTTCTTCTGGTTCTCTTCATGCTCCTTGATGGCAGCCTGAACTTCAGGAAGTTCCTTTACGGCGTCATCGTCTATCTTAGGCTGTTCGTCTTCCATGATTTCCTGCGAACGGCTCAACCAAGGGCGTTTGCCAAAGATATGTTCTACGTCTTCTGCCATAATCACCTCTTTCTTGATCAGGAGCTCTGCTAGGGCATTGTGGCCTTCCTTGTGCTCCATCAGAATGTTCTTGGCACGGGTATACTGTTCGTTGACAATCTTCAGAACTTCCTGGTCTATCTCGCGGGCTGTAGACTCAGAGTATGGACGCTGGAATGCATATTCGTTCCGGTTGTAAAAGCAGATGTTTGGCAACGTCTTGCTCATACCGAGATAAGCTACCATACCATAAGCACTCTTTGTGGCGCGCTCCAGGTCGTTCATGGCTCCTGACGAAATATGACCGGTGAAGAGTTCTTCTGCGGCACGTCCACCCATTAATGAACACATCTCGTCGAGCATCTGTTCCTTGGTGGTTATTTGGCGCTCTTCTGGCAGATACCATGCAGCACCGAGAGCCTGACCACGAGGTACGATGGTAACTTTGATGAGAGGGTTGGCATACTGGCAGAACCATGAGATGGTTGCGTGGCCTGCTTCGTGGAGAGCGATGCTACGCTTCTCGTCGGCAGTCATCACCTTAGTCTTCTTCTCCAGACCGCCTACAATACGGTCTACTGCGTCGAGGAAATCCTGTTTGCACACAGCCTTCTTGTCGTGGCGTGCAGCAATGAGGGCTGCCTCGTTACAAACGTTGGCAATATCTGCACCCGAGAAACCTGGAGTCTGGCGTGCCAGGAGATCAACATCTACTGTTTCGTCTATCTTGATAGGTTTGAGATGAACCAGGAAGATAGCCTTACGTTCGTTCAAACCAGGGAGATCTACGTGAATTTCGCGGTCGAAACGTCCGGCACGGAGCAAGGCGCTGTCGAGCATGTCTACACGGTTGGTAGCTGCAAGGATGATGACACCACTGTTGGTGCCGAAACCATCCATCTCTGTAAGGAGAGCGTTCAAGGTGTTCTCGCGCTCATCATTACCACCCATGGCTGGGTTCTTGCTGCGGGCACGGCCTACAGCATCAATCTCATCGATAAAGATGATACAAGGTGATTTCTCTTTAGCCTGGCGGAACAGGTCGCGTACACGTGAGGCACCTACACCTACGAACATTTCAACGAAATCGGAACCGCTCATGGAGAAGAAAGGTACGCCAGCCTCGCCGGCAACGGCCTTAGCCAAGAGGGTCTTACCAGTTCCCGGAGGGCCTACGAGAAGGGCTCCCTTTGGAATTTTACCACCCAAGTCGGTATATTTTTGTGGGTTTTTCAGGAAGTCTACAATTTCCTTCACTTCCTGCTTGGCACCTTCTTGTCCGGCCACATCCTTAAAGGTGATGCCGATGGCATTTCCCTTTTCGTACATCTTAGCTTTGCTTTTGCCCACGCTGAAGATGCCGCCGCCCATACCGCCGCTGCCCATACCGCCGCTGAATCTTCCAGACATCCAAAGGATGAAGAATACGAAGAAGAGCAGAGGTGCCAGATTGAAAAGCGTGCTTAAGAAGTCGTTATCCTTCTGGTTGTCGTAGCTGAAGGAGCGTATCTTCTTTTCCTTCAACATCTGGTTGGCATAGCGTTCCACTTCGTCAACCGAGCCGAACTGTACTTTTACGTATGGGTTAGGACCTACAGACTTTGCCGGCATATTGTATACATCGCGCGTATATTTCGGGTTGATGTATATTTTGAGGGTGCTTTCTGTTTTATTGGCCACAACACTGAGCACATAACCCTTGTCTACATACTGTTTGAACTGGGTGTATGTGGCTTCCTTGGCAGCGCTGCCTCCAATCGCATCGCCTCCTCCTGTAAAGAAGAGGATAATCATGGTGATGAGGCAGATGGTGAAAAGCCAGGTCATATTAAATCGTGGCATCTTTGGTCCGCCATTGCCACGAGGCTTCATATTATTGCTTTGTTCCATTTTATTTTATATGTATAACTTTTAGTCGAAAAACAATGTCTGATCCATCATGTAGGATGGGAGAGACTGACTAGTCGAGATTAGGTATATGGGTAAGCTTTGCATCCTCCCATAAATGTTCGAGGTCGTAATAAGCACGTACTTCCGGAAGGAAGATGTGCACCAATACGTCAACAAAGTCCATTGCCACCCACTGGTCGTTGCCGAGACCTGCTACATTTACAGGTTTTTCTTTCAGATTCTTGCGCACGATGTCTCCCACAGAACCTGCGATAGCTTCAACCTGAGTAGGGCTTCCTCCCTGGCAGATGATGAAGTACTTGGCAATGCTTCCATCGATTTCTGTCAGGTCGGCGATAACAATGTCTTGACCTTTCTTTTCTTGTATACCTTCTTTAATAGTCTCTACGAGTTGTTTAACTGTGTTCATTTATCTTTTCTTTCTTACTTAATTTATATTCTCTATTTTTCTGCAAAGATACATTATTATAATGGAAAATCGACTTAAAAGGCAAAAAAAATGTGGAAAATTAAAGAAATTGCGCTTTTTTTAGAAAAAAGTGCCGAAAAATTTTGTAGGTTCAAAAAAAACTAGTACCTTTGCATTCGCAATTGAGAAATGAACATCTCTTTTGCTGATATTGGGATATGGTGTAATGGTAACACTACAGATTCTGGTCCTGTCATTCCTGGTTCGAGTCCGGGTATCCCAACAATCAAAAAGTTCTATTTTAAGTTTGGGATATGGTGTAATGGTAACACTACAGATTCTGGTCCTGTCATTCCTGGTTC
>JAJWAL010000016.1:18787-38436 GCA_021618535.1 Segatella copri
GTAACACTACAGATTCTGGTCCTGTCATTCCTGGTTCGAGTCCGGGTATCCCAACTCATATGGTAAGGCATCTTTCAGTAATGAAAGGTGTTTTTTTGTTTATAGGAATTCTGTTTTATGGAGTATTCATAACAATAAACCCCAGGGCTTTCGCCCTGGGGTTTATTGTATTTATTTCTTCTCGGCATCAATAGCCTTGATTTTCTGCTTTACCATTTCGAGTTCAGCCTTGAGTTTCTCAATCTTACGGTTCATTTCTTCTACCAGGCTGTTGCCCTTCTTGCTGGCCGTATTGAAGAAACCGAGGTTGTTCTCGTAGGTAGTAATCTCGCTGCGCAACTGGTCGTAGCGGCGCAAGAGTTTACCACGCTCATTGCCGAGTGCATTGCCGCCTTCCTTGGCAACATTCTTCAAGTTGTTCTTGAAGTTGTCAAAGTGGCGCTTGGCATTGGTGGCGTGAAGTTTCTCATAGGCTGCATCGATAGCCTCATGATACTCTTTGTAGACCTTGTCTTTCTCTTTGAAAGGAACGTGTCCGATAGCACTGTATTGCTTGGCAAGATCTTTGAGCTTCTTTTGGAAATCGTTGTCTGAAATCTCTGCAACTACAAGTTCCTTGAGCTGGGCAATAATGTTGCGCTTCTTGTCCAGATTGGCATGTTCCTCGCTGCGTGAACCGGCATTCTGCTTGTTGCGGGCTTCGAAGAACTTGTTGCAGGTATCCAGAAATTCCTTCCAGAGCAATTCGCCTTGTTTATGAGGTACGGTACCCACCTTCTTCCATTCTTTCTGGAGAGCGATGAACTTGTCGCCAGTCTTCTTCCAGTCTGTACTGTCAGCCAGTTCCTTTGCCTTGTTTACGAGTTGCTGTTTCTTTTCGAGATTGGCAGAGTAGGTATCTTTCAATCCTTTGAAGAATTCTGCCTTCTTGTTGAAGAATTCATCGTTGGCGATGCGGAAACGCTCAAAAATCTTGACGTTCATTTTCTGAGGGGCAAAACCGATAGTGCGCCACTCTTTCTGAATCTCTATGATTTCCTGGGTAACCTTTTCCCAATCCTTGGCAGTCTTGTATTCTCCTTGGTTGGCAGCCTCTACCTTTTCGCAGAGGGCAGTCTTCTTGGCGAGGTTTTCCTCTTCCTTGGCACGCAGGTCTTCGAAGTGCTGCTGGTGCTTCTTGTTGATAACAGTGCTGGCAGCCTTGAAACGCTCCCAAATCTGCTCTCTCAACTCCTTGGCAACAGGACCAATCTCACGATATTGCTGGTGGAGGTCCTGAAGCTGGTGGAAGGCAGAAATAACATCCTCTTCCTCATTGAGTTTCTCTGCAGCCTCGCAGAGCTTGGTCTTGGCTTCAAGATTCTTCTTGAAGTCATATTCGCGGGCTTCGCTGTTCAACTTGAGCATGTCGTAGAACTGCTCTACATAGAGCTGGTAGTTCTTCCATACCTCGTTTGCCTTGTCTGCAGGGATGTTCTTGATTTCCTTCCATTCCTGCTGCAGGGCCTTGAAGTCCTGATATGATTTGTTGGCCTCCTCCGGTGAGGTGGTCATGGCCTTTATCTTTTCGATAATTTCCTCTTTTTTGCGGAGATTATCTTGTTTTTCTTCTTCTTGTGCCAGGAAGATCTTGGCTCTTTTCTCCTTGATGAGTTGCATCTCAGCCTTGAAGGCTTCTTCGGTGTCATCCGGTAGAAGGATATACTTCTCTGGGTCACCGCCTTTTGCGAGATACTCTTTCATCTGTGCGTCTCTTTCTGCGAGATGAATCTTGTAGAAAGTAGTCTTGAGTAGGTCGAGTTCCTCCTTGTTTGGATTTTCGCTGCTATGAGCGATTTCCTTTACTCTTTCGAGCACTTCCTGCTTGGTGGCATAAGCCTTCTTGGCAGGGTCTTCCAGGGTGCTCTGCTGCAACAGAGCTTTTTCTTGAGAGTCCATCATGTCACTTTGTTTAGTTTATGATTCGAGTTTCTTGGGCCGGTAGTCGCTTATCTGCAATTCGACCCCATACAAAATTATATTATTAATAAGTTGCAAACTTAAAAAAAAAAATCGAATATCATGCCATGATATTCGATTTTTTAATTTTTTTTGTATTTATAATTGCCTTTTTCTTGCTAATCATCGTTTTATGTGCTCTTTCAGGCTACTTAATGCATATCAGAGTGGTATATGCTTAGAGCAGGCGCTTGTATCTGAGGAAGCCCCATGAAAGTGCAGAAACGAGCACGGAGATAACCAGAGCAATGGCAAATCCGTAATGGCTGTCTTCCATACCGTTGATTAAGTTCATACCGAACAATGAGGAAATCAGCGTAGGCAACATCATGACGATACTGATACTGGTCAGGGTACGCATCGTGGTATTCATGTTGTTGTTGATGATGCTCGAATAGGTATCCATCGTCGACTCCAGAATGTCGGAGTAGATGCTTGTGGTTTCGCGTGCCTGTGTCATCTCGATGTTTACGTCTTCGATGAGGTCGGCATCAAGTTCGTCCACCTGCAGCTTGAACTTCAACTTAGACAGGAGATTCTCGTTGCCTCGGATAGAGGTGATGAAGTAGGTAAGGGAGTCCTGCAGGCGGCTCAGACCAATCAGGCTCTCATTGTTCACACCATGATCGAGATTTCGTTTTGCCTTTTCTATGAGCGAATTGATCTGTTTCAATCGCTTCAGATACCAAACCGCTGATGAAAGGAAGAGACGGAAGGTCATGTCTACATAGTCGGTGAACCCCTCGCTGCGCTTCTGCTGGTAGCTTACGAAATCAATCATCATATTGGTTTCATAATAGCATACGGTGATGGTAACATCGCGCTTATGGATGATACCCAGAGGCACGGTGGTGTATGGGGTACGGCTGCGTATTTCCTTGACATAAGGGATACGGAGGATGATGAGCATCCAGCCATCGTCATATTCATAGCGGGCACGCTCATCGGTATCGCTGATATCCGAGAGGAAATAATCAGGGATCTTGAATTCTTCTTCCAGCAAGCGCTGGTCTTCATCAGTTGGACATGTTACTTGTATCCAGCAGTTTGGCTGCCACTCATTGAGTACAGTCAGATTCTTGTCTATATTCCAATAAGTCTTCATAGTTTGCTAATCTCCACATAATAAAAGTTTGGGGTATGGAGACTAGCGCTTGGGTACGGCCTACTGAAAGGCTTCATCGTTGCTGAATCTCCACGCCTTACAATTCATTATTGTTCTCCGCGTGATAATCGTCCATTTTGGTGTTATTTTAATGAAACTTATGCAAGTGAATTTGTATGATCTGCTACAGAGATTTTACAAGACTTGCGAAATCGACTGCAAAGGTAATGATTTCTTTTGAAAATTGGAACAAAAAAGCCGAGAATTTTCACTCTCGGCTTTCTTTTTTAATCTTTTTGTAATTTCTTACCCCTCTTTTTACTTTGCTGGAATCTCTGTCAGGAGCTGCTTGACGAGGTTCCAGAATGGAGCTACGCAACTGATCTGGCAACGCTCATTGGCTGTGTGAGGGCTAAGCAGGGTAGGACCGAATGATACGACATCGAGGTTAGGATATTTGCTCAGGATGATAGAGCACTCCAAACCTGCGTGAACAGCCTGTACCTTACCGTCTGTGCCGTTCTGCTCTTTGTAAACCTTCAGTACGTGTTCCAGGATGTCGCTCTTAGGGTTAGGGTTCCATCCCATGTAGCTGCCGCTGAATTCAACCTTCATGCCTGCCATGTTGAAACAGCTTTCTACCATTGTGGCAAGATACATCTTGTAGTATTCGTGGCTAGAACGGGCCAGGATCTTGATGGCTGCCTTGCCTTCACCAATTTCAACGATTGCGAGGTTTGAAGAGGTTTCTACAATCTCAGGCATAGATGGAGCCATACGCAATACACCATCGTGGCAAGCGTAAATTGCATCTACAAGGTTGTCCTGGATTTCGGCAGGAACCTGCATCTTAGGAGTCTCAACATTCTCAGCGAAGAACTCGATGTTCTCAGTTGTTTCAATGCCTTCGAACTCATCACAGATTTCGTCCTTCCAGTCTGCTACCAGGTCATTCAATGCTTCAATATTCTCCTTTGGCAAGGTCAGAACAACCTCAGCCTGGAATGGGATAGCATTGCGCATGTTGCCGCCCTGCCATGAAGCCAGACGGGCATCGAGTTCTGAAATAGCTTCGCGCACGAAACGAACCATGCACTTGTTGGCATTCGCTCTGCCCTCGTTGATCTCGATGCCGGAGTGACCGCCCTTCAATCCCTTGAGGGTTACCTTAACGGCAGCATCTTCCTTGTCGGTTTCTACCTCTTTATAATCGAGAGTTGCTGTGATGTCGATACCGCCAGCGCTACCGATAACGAACTCGCCCCAAACCTCGGTATCGAAGTTTAAGAGAATGTCGCCATTCAATTCGCCTGCTGGGAGATCGTTGGCACCATACATGCCTGTCTCTTCATCGGCGGTAATCAAACCTTCGATAGGACCATGCTGCAAATCTTTTGACTCCATTACAGCCATGATGGTAGCTACGCCAAGTCCGTCGTCGCTACCGAGTGTTGTATGATTAGCACGTACCCAGTCGCCATCGATGATGGTTTCGATAGGGTCAGTTTCGAAATTATGCTTGCTGTCTGGTGCTTTCTGAGGAACCATGTCCATGTGCGCCTGCATAATAACGCCTTTGCGGTTCTCCATACCTGGAGTAGCAGGTTTGCGCATCACGATGTTGCCTGCTGGGTCTTGGAAAGCCTCTACACCTGCTTCTTTTGCCCAATCGAGCAAATAAGCCTGAATCTTTTCCAAATGTCCTGATGGACGTGGAACTTGTGTTAACTTGTCAAAGTTGCGCCAGATTTCAACTGGGTTCAAATTCTTAATGTCAGCCATAATATTTTTATTTTAATGTTAAATGTTCAATGTTAAGTTGGGCATACGCCCTAAAGCAAGAGGATTCTTCACTCTTCACTCCTCACTCTTCACTCCTCACTTTCCCGGTAAACGCCAATGCTATCCAGGCATAGATTCCCAAAAGGACAACAAGCAGGGTTTGCACGGAGTGTACGATGAGAACGAAGAAGAGGGCGTCGTTAGCCTGGATGCCATAGAGAATGAGCATTGTCTTGACGGCAAAATGCCAAGGTCCGGCTCCGTTGGGAGTTGGTACGATGACCGCAATGCTGCCCACGATGAATGTTACCAGACCGCACATCAGATTGAGATGGGAGGTTGCCTCGAAGCATTGGAAGGTGAGATAGTAGTGGAAGAAATAGCTCAACCAGATGCCCAGTGTAAGGGCGATGTAGAGCGGTACATTTCTGACACCTCTCAGCGAGATGATACCTTGCCAGAGTCCCCCCAGTGTTGCTTTCACCTTATTATATATAGCGAGTCGCTTGAGCAGATAGTGAGCCAGAATGAGTACTGCTATGCCACAGATAGCAGTCACGATGTAACCTGTGGCTGTAAACTGGCAGAGTAAACTGTCCATGCTCGTACCTGTTTTCTCAAAGAAATTGAGGAATACCGGAATCTGCATCACAAAGACCAGTGCTGTAATCAGCAGCACGAGGAGTGAATCAATGGCTCTTTCTGTAACAACGGTACCCAGAGCTTTCGGAAACGAAACATCATCCCATTTCTTCAATACACCGCATCTGGCAAACTCGCCCGCACGGGGAATCACAAGACTCAAGGCATAGGAGAGGAAGATGGAGTAGATGCTGGTACTGGAGCGAGCCTTCTCGCCCAATGGATCCAGCGACTGTTTCCATCTCCATCCTCTGAACACCTGGGCAGAGATGCCAAAAGGGAACGACAGCAGCATCCAGGTCCAACTCATCTTGTGAAGCAGAACATCCTCTACTTGCTTGAAGTCGAATCCGCGATACATCCAATAAAGGATGGCGCCACCCAAGATGAGCGACAAAGCCACCTTCCATATGTTGTTTGCTATCTTCTTTATATCCATAATTAGATGCAAAGATAATACTTTTATTGACAATATCGTTCGAATCTGCATATTTTTAGCATAAATAAACGCTTGGGCGCCATTTATGGCTAAAAGTGTAGCCTTTTTTTAAAGAAACCGGTGGCTCTTTCCCTTTTTTACCCAAAAAGATGAAAAAAATCGTATACTTCGTGTGGATTCTCGAAAAATAATCGTATTTTTGCAAAATATATAATATAAAGATAAGATATGAAAGCTGTAAAGCCTAAGAAGAATCTCGGTCAGCACTTCTTGACCGACCTCAATATAGCAAAGCGCATCGCCGATACGGTGGATGCCTGCCCGGATATACCTGTTCTCGAAATCGGACCAGGTATGGGCGTTCTTACCCAATATCTCGTAGAGAAACCAAGACCCGTCAAGGCAGTGGAAATCGACTCGGAGTCGGTGGCGTATCTTCATGAGAATTTCCCGACACTCAAGGATAATATTATCGGTGAAGACTTCCTGAGAATGGATTTGAACCAGATATTCGATGGAAAGCAGTTTGTACTGACAGGTAATTATCCATACGATATCTCATCGCAGATATTCTTCAAGATGCTCGATTACAAGGATCTCATTCCTTGCTGTACCGGAATGATTCAGCGCGAGGTAGCATTGCGTATGGCATCAGAACCAGGTAACAAAGCCTATGGTATCCTCAGTGTGCTCATCCAGGCATGGTATGATGTGGAATATCTCTTTACGGTAGATGAGAATGTGTTCAACCCACCACCAAAGGTAAAGAGTGCGGTAATCCGTATGACTCGTAACAAGGTGACTGACCTTGGCTGTGATGAAAAACTGTTTAAGCGTCTGGTTAAGACAGTCTTCAACCAGCGTCGCAAGATGCTCCGTGTAAGCCTCAAGCAGATGTTCCCGGGTGTAACACCACGCGAGGATTTCTACACCACCGACATCATGACCAAGCGTCCTGAACAGCTCACTATCCAGCAGTTTGTAGAACTCACCAACTATGTGGGCGAAGAATTGAAAAGATTAGAATTAATAAAATAAAAATATATAATTATGATAGACGTTAAAGAAACTTTGAATTCTGCAGCAGAGCGTATGGAGATGGCAGCAATGTATCTCGCAGAGGAACTCTCTCATGTTCGTGCTGGTCGTGCTAATGTAGCCATCCTCGATGGTGTGCGTGTAAATAGTTATGGCAGTATGGTTCCTCTGAACCAGGTAGCTACAGTTACAACCCCTGATGCCCGTACTATCGCTATCCGCCCTTGGGACAAAAAGGCTATCAAGGATATCGAAAAGGCTATTATGGATAGTGGTGTAGGTATCACTCCTGAGAACAATGGCGAAATCGTACGTCTGGGTATTCCTCAGCCAACAGGTGAGCGCCGTAAGGAACTCGTAAAGCAGTGTAACAAGATTGCTGAGCGTGCTAAGATTGAGGTGCGCAACGTGCGCCAGGAAATCAAGGAGAAGTTGAAGAAAGCTATCAAGGATGGACTTTCTGAAGACTTGGAGAAGGATGCTGAGAATGATTTGCAGAAACTCCACGACAAGTACATCAAGCAGCTCGAAAACTTGATGGACGAGAAGGAGAAGGAAATCATGACAGTCTAAATCATTCTAGACTTACATTATTTAATAAGTGATAATGAGAGGACTCGTTATTAAAAATACAGGCAGCTGGTACACCGTCAAGACAGACGATGGCCAGCTGATTGAAAGTAAAATCAAGGGCAATTTCAGATTGAAGGGCATCCGCAGCACCAATCCTGTGGCTGTAGGCGATTATGTGCAGCTTATTACCAATCAGGAGGGTACGGCATTTATCTCTTCTATCGAAGACCGCCAAAACTATATCATTCGTAAATCACCTAACCTCAGTAAGCAGAGTCATATTCTGGCTGCTAATGTAGACCAGGCGCTGCTTGTGGTAACGGTGAATTATCCGCAGACTTCTACTACCTTCATCGACCGATTCCTGGCTGGCGCTGAGGCCTACAGAGTGCCTGTTATCATCATCTTTAATAAAAGTGACATACTTTCAGAAGAAGAATTGCATTACGAGAAGATGATGTGTACGCTCTATGAAACCATTGGATATAAATGTATCGAATTGTCGGCAGCTACAGGCGAAGGAGTTGAACAGTTGCGACCTCTTATCAAGGATAAGAAATCTTTGTTGAGCGGCAACAGCGGGGTAGGAAAGTCAACCCTCATCAACCAGCTCATTCCTGATGCAGAGCAGCGTACCGCAGAAATCAGCGAGGCGCATAATAGCGGAATGCATACCACAACCTTCAGTGAGATGCTGGAACTGCCGGAAGGTGGTTATCTCATTGATACTCCGGGCATCAAGGGCTTTGGTACCTTTGATATCGAAAAGGAAGAGCTGACCAGCTATTTTAAGGAAATCTTCAAGTTCTCTCAGGATTGTAAGTTCTCTGACTGTACCCATACCCACGAACCGGGGTGCGCGGTAATCAAGGCGGTTAAGGAACATTATATTGCAGCTAGCCGCTATCAGAGTTATCTCTCTATGTTGGAGGATAAGGACGAAAATAAATACAGAGAGGCTTTTTGATAGGGAAGAGTGAAGAACGAAGAGTGAAGAATTAAAAAAAACATATTAATGAAAGAACAGAAGGACGTCAGGCAGCGTATCGAAGAAGGTGAGTTTGCACAGAGTGCAGAAATCAGTGCGAGCTATCTGGATGAGGACATCTTGATTATAGATAATGTCAAGGTGTTGCAGAATCCCGACCCTATGAGATTCCAGATGAACATGATTGCATCCTGTCAGAGAGGCAGCCTGAGAGCTGAACTCAACGGGCGGGAACTCACCGTGGAGAAGGGCGATATATTTATCAGTCCGCCTAACTCAATTCTCGACATCAAAGAGGTGTCGGAAGATTTTGCATGCACAGCCATGTGTGTCAGCAATCACGGCTTGCTTAGTATTCTTCGTTCTCATATCTCGGTATGGAACCGTGCCATGTATGTGAGCAAGGTTTCGGTGTTGAAGATGAACGAGGTGGATATGGTATTCTATTCTAAGTTTACCGACTTGGTGCGCCTCTGCCTGGATCCGAAGTTCAACGACCGCAGTTCGTGGAAACCTTATCGCCGTGAGATTGTGGAGACACTCCTGAAGAGTGCCCTTCTTGCTGTGAGCAATCTTTTGCTGACAGATCTTCCGAAAGAAACGTTGGGAACCAGTGCCAGCGATTTCTTTGACAGGTTCCTGGAGATGTTGCAGCAGAGTGAAATCAAGCATCAGCCGGTAGAGTATTTTGCGCAGCAGCTTTGCATCACGCCAAAATATCTCTCCATCATCTGCAAGCGCCATTCCGGCAAGACTGCCATCGAGTGGATTACGGAGTATACGCTCGCTGATATCACCTATTATCTCCGTTCTACAACGAAAACAATCAAGGAGATTTCAGGTATACTGGGCTTCTCCAATACCTCATTCTTCGGTAAATATGTAAGAGAGCATCTGCACATGTCACCTCTGAAGTATCGTGAAAGTTTGAGAAAACAATAACAGCAAAATAAAAACTCGCAAATTCTAAAGAAAGAATCTGCGAGTTTTTTGTTTCTGTCAAATAGGGTGGAGCTGGAGGGATTCGAACCCTCGTCCGCACAAGGAAACCATACGCTTTCTACATGCTTATTCCAGCCTTCGGTTTTCGAGGCATGACAGGACCTGGACCACCAATCATACCCTTATCCTCTAAAATTTCATCCATGCAACGAGGCGTACATGAACTATTTCCGATTTACCTGCACCGCTTGATCAACAAGATTCGGAACAACATCCGTTGAGCGATGTCTCGTTCCAGCACCCTGTGCTGGAATAAAGCTAGTTTACTATACTTCGACTAGGCAGCGAGAGCGTAGTTATTTTCGCCAATTAATTTTTTGTTCACTAGGATTAAGGAGGTAGCCAACGAGCCTCCGCATGCTTACGTACCATTTCATCTCGCCGTCAAATCCAGTCAACCCCGAGAATTTTCTGATATTGGGTGCAAAGATAAGGCGAAAAATTGAAATTACCAAATATTTTTAGGGAAAAAACTGCCAGCATCCTCATTTTCATTATTTTTAGGTATTGCATACCTTCTTAGAAATATGTACCTTTGCAGCCTGATTTAAGATAGTAATAATGATTATGAATATGCTAAATAAAAAAATAACTTGGAGAAAACAACATAAATGGTTAGGCATCGGTATGAGCTTTTTCATGCTGATGTTCTGCTTGTCGGGTATTTTGCTCAACCACCGTTCGCTTATCAAAGATGTGGACGTGAACAGGAAATATCTGCCAAGTCGCTATGAATTCAAGAATTGGAATGGCGGGTTGCTGAGGGGAACGCTTGCTTTGGATGATGCCATATTGCTGTATGGAAACGGGGGAATCTGGCAAACGGATTCTACAGCATCCACATTCAAGGACTTTAATAAGGGGATTCCGGCAGGAGCAGACTGCCGACAGATAAGAAATGTTATCAGAACGGATGATGGTTCCGTCTGGTCGGTATCTCCATTTTCACTCTACCGGTTGGGGAGTCACAAAATATGGAAAAGCGTAGCTCTTCCGATAGAGCCGGAAGAGAAGTTGAGCGACATTTCTGCTCATGGAGATACGCTTTTGGTTCTCAGCCGCTCCTATGCTTATGTTTCTTTGCCACCTTATCAGAACTTCCAACGGATAGAATTACCTATGCCAAAGGAGTATGATGGGAAAGTTACAGTCTTTCGTACGATATGGCTGCTTCACAGTGGAGAGTTGTTTGGCAGCATTGGTAAACTCATCGTAGATGGCATTGCCATCATCTTGGTGTTGCTCTGCATCTCAGGTCTTATCTTCTGGTTAAAGCCTAAACAGAAGAGGTTGCTTCGTTCGTCGCTACAATGGCATGACAAATTAGGCAGATACACCATCATGCTTACTTTGTTGATAGCCTTGACAGGTTGGTGCCTTCGTCCACCGGTGATGATAGCCTTGGTGTTAAACAAGATGCCGTCTATTCCTGGGACGACGCTTCATAGCAAGAACCCTTGGAATGACAAACTCCGTGTGGTGCGTTATGATGAAAAGTTCGGTGACTGGCTCTTGTCAACTTCGGATGGTTTCTTTTCCGTGAATTTCCAGACAGGAAAGTTGGAGTCCATCTCCAATACTCCACCAGTCAGTGTTATGGGATTGAATGTCCTTCAGCAAAACAAAGATGGTAAATGGTATTGCGGTTCGTTTAGTGGTCTCTTTGTTTGGGATAGAGTAAAGGGGACAGCCGTTGATTATTCTACCGGGAAAGCTGCTTTAAAGAACGCTGGCGCACCATTCGGAAAAAAGGCGATAGCAGGTATGAGCCAGGATTTCTCTGATACGCCTGTCATTGCTGAGTATAATGAAGGAACCGACTTTGCGCCACAACCCGCTTATATGAACCAACTGCCCATGTCATTATGGAATGTGGCTCTGGAGGCTCATAGCGGTAGAATCTTCATAGGTAGTATTGCTACATATATATTTATCTTCGTGATGGGAATACTTGCCGTATGGTGCCTTTGGTCTGGGTATGTCATTAGACTGGTGAAGAAAAAATAAAAAAGTTTTAATGCGTTGTTTTAATTGCCATATTGTATGTGTAAATGGTTGATACTCAGCGTGAAAGTACGTATGGTAATTCTCGGAAAAGCGCCGGGAATTGCCATATATTGCCATCGTGAGAATTAGTACCCTCATTTTCGTCGCGACGTATCTGTTGCTGCGTCGCGACGCAGTTATTGTTACGTCGCGATGTATCAGATGCTACGTCGGGACGTAATTTCTTCCGCATCAATGGCGAAGTTATGAATAAAGATTGTTCATGGCAATATATGGCAGATAACCCCTAAAAATAAAGAATTGCCATATCCCTAACAGCTTTGTAATCAGAGAGATTACTGGCTGGTATGGCAATATGGCAATTCTTGAAAGAAAAATATTTAATAATAAATCTTGTTACTTCACGCTCCACTCAAACAAACCGCAGGACAGAGTTTCTGGCTGCTTCAGTTCGAGCTTCACAGCCTTGGTCTTCACTGGGTCGAAATTCACGATGCAGGCTACACCACGCTTGCATGGATAAGCATCGGCTCCTGGAACTTCCTTCCAATTGCCTGCCTCGTCCTGATAGTAGAGCTTCCAGCTGTCTGGCACCTTGCAACCGCCCCATGGCTGGTCGTCGTACCAATATACGGTGCTGGTCTTGATCTCCTTGCTCTCTGGGAAGGTGTAGGTAATCCACTCTGTAGTGTTCTTCTTAGGCCACCAGTGGATATATGGGATAGAACGGTCGTTCTCATCGGCAGGAACCAGTCCGTCGGTGATGCTGCTCTTGGCTGGCACTGGAGAAGAGAATTCTACCTTAGCCTGAGCTGCGAGAGTTGCAGGAGCTGATGGCTTTGCCGCCTTGACATCCTGTGGCAACCATACCTTCATGTTGCCGTTGCCACGATGAGCCCAGGCGAAGTATGGGATGAGGGTCAGGGTCTGGTCTTTGGTGCTCAGCTTGCCGCTCTTGTCGTAGGCGAGGGTCTGCACGTTCTCGGTCAAGGTCTCCATGCTCTGCCCCTTGTAGAGTGTCAGTACATTCTTATATTTAGGGTCGATGAAACCATCGTACGAGAGCTTGCCCTCAGCGAACTGAGGTTCGCGGTTCTCCAGGATGCTCATGATGTCGAAGCCCTGGTTGTCTGGCCACTCTGCACAATATACGATAGGACCACGCTCGATGCTGATGCAGCCACGGTCGGCCTCTACCTTGTTGTTGGCACGTACGGTGCGTGCCTCCATATCGAAGTGAACGCGAACCACATCGCCCTTCTTCCACTTGCGGTTGATGGTATAATAGCCATCCTCTGTTACCTTAGCCTCTACCTTCTTTCCGTTTACGGTGATGGTATAGCCCAGTCGCTTGCCGTCGCTGTAGTAGTAAAGGTCTGATGGTACTGGCTGACCCTTTACCCAGCCCGGGATGCGGATCTTCATACCGAACTGACCTGCCTTGTTGTCATCCACCTTGATGGCGATGTC
The DNA here is from genome assembly GCA_021618535.1 of Segatella copri. GTDB lineage: Bacteria > Bacteroidota > Bacteroidia > Bacteroidales > Bacteroidaceae > Prevotella > Prevotella copri_O. The sequence continues at coordinate 31,832 of JAJWAL010000016.1, forward strand.
GCCGTTCCAAGGATATTTTGTGTCCTGGCTCAAAGCCACCTTCTTGCCGGCTACCTTCAGAGAAGAAGAGTTGCTGAGGAAGAGGTTGACATATACATTCTTATCCTTTACGGCATATACATAGCCCGGGAGGGATGGCAGGAAACGGCAGATGTTGCTAGGGCAGCAGGCACAGCCGAACCAAGCCTGGCGCTGATGCTGACCCATGCTCTCCAATGGGTTAGGGTAGAAGAAGCCGCCGCCGTCCATGCTCACACCACTGATGAGACCATTGTAGAGGGTGCGCTCCAATACATCGTAATACTTACTCTCGCCATGGAGAAGAAAGAGACGGTAGTTGACATAAACATTGCCGATAGCTGCGCAGGTTTCGCAGTAGGCACTCATATTAGGCAACTCGTAGTTTTTGCCGAAAGCCTCGCCATTGTTGGTGGCTCCGATTCCTCCGGTGATGTAGAGCTTCTTGCTCACGATGTTGTCCCAGATGCGGTCGATGGCGTGGATATAGGCAGTATCGCCGGTGAGGGCAGCTACATCTGCCATACCAGCATACATATAGGTGGCACGAACGGCATGACCTACAGCCTCGTCCTGTTCCAAAACCGGTTTGTGGCTCTGGGAATATTCCTGTTTGATAGATGTCTTGCCACGATAGTCGAGGAAGAACTTAGCCTCTTCGAGATATTTCTTGTTGCCTGTAGCGAGATAGAGCTTGCAGAGCGCCATTTCGGCAATCTGATGTCCCGGTACCACGCAAGCCTGTCCTGGGTTAGGACCAACCTCGCGAACCACGCAGTCGGCATAGCGGATAGCGATGTCGAGGAACTTGCGGCTACCAGTAGCCTGCCAGTGAGCCACGGCACCTTCTACCATGTGACCGAGGTTGTAGAGCTCGTGGCTCAGATCCTCTTCCTTGCTCCAGCGCTTGTCGCCAGCCCAGAAATGAGGATGCTTCGGATTCTGTGTACGGGCGGTATAGAGATATCCGTCAGCCTCCTGAGCCGGAGCGATGATATCGAGCACGCTATCGATATAAGCCTTGAGTTTCTTGTCTGGATAAGTTTGCAGCACGTAGCTGGCACCCTCAATCGTTTTGTATGGGTCGGTGTCGTCGAAGCTGTAGGGCATCAGTTTGCCCACATCATAGGTGTCGCTTGGATGAGCGGCACGCTCAAAGTTCTTGTATCTTCCCTCCGACTCGCATTTGCTGAAAGCCAAAGGTATAGTCACCTTGCGAGAGGTTTCGATACGCTGTCCCCAGAACGTATTGTTCCAAACCTTTACTGATGTGAAAGGAACCGGTGTGATAGGATAACCACTCGAGCTCTTGTTTACCTTTTGTGCCGAAGCAGGCATCAATGCCAATGCTGCCAAGGCTGATGTTACTAAAATCTTTTTCATGTATTGCTAGTTTATTTTGTTTGTCTTTTTGTAAGGAATATATTCATCCCAGAGTTTCAATGAGTGCAGATAGCCTGAGAAAGGCCATGCCTCTTCGGCGTTCTTGCCAAGAAGCATAAACTGCGATGGCTTGACGAGGAGCTGGATATCCTTCTGGCTGATGAGCTTGTCGTTGATGTAGATGCTCTCGATTCTGCCATCGAAGCAGACATATACGTGCTGCCACTTGCCTTCCAGGGTCTTCATCTCCTTGTAGCCGGCATCCTCATACCATCCGTAGTGGTTCATCACACCGCAGCGTGGTTCGGTGCCGTTTACCAGCATCAGCTTTTCCAGTTCATCGTGCGAAGAGGTGAAATCGGCTACGCATTCATTCTCGGCAATCTCCGGATTCAGAATCCATGCCTCGATGGTATATGGAGCGTTGTCGCGGATAGTGGCTGGGAGCATGAAGTTGCTTCTGTAACTCTCCTTGCCGGTAAAGGCGAATGCCTTTTTGCCCTCTATGGTCTTGATGATGGCTGCTGTATCGTGTTGCGTCTCAAACTCGCCCTTGAGGTGAACATCCAGCGGACTGCCGTTCTTGATGTAAGGCACGGTATCGCCCTCGTTGTAGTAGTCAGCGCTGATATCTACCACCAGTCCCTGACAGTTCTTGTCGGCTACAGCCTCACGCACGATGTTGCTCTGGGCATCGAAAGCCTTTTCTGCCGCCTCCTGTTCCCAGTTATAATAACGGAGATTGGTGAGGGTAAATTGTTTTTCGCCTGCACTAATTTCCAGTTTTCCTTCAGAAAGATTCAGACGAGGATCGTTTTCATCTATCTGATGCCAGCTTCCGTTGTCGAGAGCTTGGGCGGTGAGGGTATGCTTGCGTGTCTTGCCGAGCTGCGGATGAGTCATCACCAGCTGGGTGCCCGGTTGCAGGGTGATTGCATCTTTGCCAGCCATGCGCTCTCTGAGGGCGGTGCCCTGAAGGAGCGAGAACTTGCCGGCAAGCATTCCCTCGTTGTTATGCCAGGTTGTACCATCGAAATCGGCTGCTGTCAGGCCGAGCCACTGCTGTGGGGCTGAATCTTCTACGGAACCGTAAACCTTGATGTTCCAGATGGCGCCACCGAAACCGTTCTTCTGTCCGCCGGTATAGGTGAGACGGATGTACTGTGCCTTGGCATTTCCGAAATCTACCATCGGCGAACCAGCCAGACGGTTCTGTCGCTTGTCAGAGAAGGTCTGCCAGTGCTTGCCATCATTCGATGTCTCGATGAGATACTGATAGAACTGTGTTCCGTATTCAAACTGAGTCCAGATGCTCTTGATGCTCTGCTTCTTGCCCAGGTCGAGCTGAATCCAGGCTGGTCCGGTGGTGCGAGGGCGCCAGAGTGTGCCGTTGTTGTCATCTACCGCATATTCCGGACGGAAATCGTTGTCGTAATAAGAGGAAGCTGTAACCTTGGCACCGAAGGCGAGGTTCTTTGCTACCTTCATCTCCGGTTTCAGATCGAGACCTTCGTGGGTTGGAACGACCTCCTTGATGGTACCGTCTGCATTGAATTCGAGTTTGTCGATTGCCACCTGACGATGGAATCCACGGTTGGAATGCGGATTGTCGTGGCGATGATATACGATGTAGTAGTTGTCGCCTTCCTGCAGCACGCTGTTGTGTCCCGGACCATGAACGGTTCCATCGGCATTGGTCTTGAGGATAGTGCCGTGGTAGGTATAAGGACCGAGCGGACTCTTGGCTGTGGCGTAATCTACGCGGTAGCTGGCATCCTCGCAATGTTCGCAGGAGTAGAGGAAGTAGTAGATGCCGTTGCGCTTGAAGACGAAAGGAGCCTCGAAGAAGTGAGTAACCTCGGTATTCGGGATGAGCTTGGTTTCGCTGAACGATTTCATGTCAGGATTCAGCTTACCTGCTCCGCAACCGAAGCCTTTGTAGATGCCCCAGGTGCCCCAATACATATAGACCGAACCATCATCATCGCGGAAGGTCTGACCATCTAGAGTGATGGCATTCTTTACGAATCTGTCCGGTACGAGCACGGCTTCGCTCTCGCCCAGCACATTCTTCCAAGGACCGCGAGGTGTATCGCCTACACCCAGATGGAGCTTGCAAGGCTGGCAGTAGAGATAGTAATACTTGCCGTCGGTTTCGTTCTGCATTACATCCGGTGCCCAGATCCAGTGGCTGTCCGGCCAGTTCATTGGCATTAGGGTCCAGTTCTTGAAATCCTTGCTGCACCAGAGCTGTGCCGGTCCGAAACCGGCTCCGCTACCATCGGTAGTAGCATATATATAATAGGTGTCACCAAACTTCTTGATGGTTGGGTCGGCAAAATAACCAGGCAGGATAGGGTTGCCGGCTCCCGGAGTGTTGTAAGCAGCTTTCTGGGCAGCCCCCGTTTGAGGTACTGCCGCAGCTGCTGTTACGAATAGTGTTACAATTATATTCTTATTAACCATATATCAACTTTTTTTTAAAAATTGCTTTTTTATTTCTTGATAACCTTGATGACGAATCCACCGCCCGAAGCAAGATGGATCTTCATTTCTGAATTTTGATGGATGTCGTATTTCTCTATCTTGTAATCCTCGGCATCGTGGTTGGCATTGATGCCATCCTTCAATACGATTGCTTCGTAATCTCCATCCGCGAGGAAATCAAACTTCAGGGTGAGCGTGCGCTCATCCCAGTTGCTCTGACCGCCTACATACCAGTCGTTGCCCTTCTTTCTGGCGGTAACGATATACTTTCCGATTTCGCCTTGTGGCACGATGGTCTTGTCGAAAACTACAGGCAATGAAGCAATGTATCGGGTGTATGGCTCATCCGCCTCATAGTTGGTAGGAGTGTCGGCGAGCATCGTAAACGGACTGTCCTGTACGATGTAGCAGGCAGCCTGGTGGCATCGGGTACCCATCGAAATCGGTTTGGGGTAGATTGCCTTCCAGTTGTCGCGGGTTCCGTTTCTCATCGCTCCCGGTGTGAAATCCACCTGTCCTGCCATCATTCGGATGTATGGGAAGGTGACGTCGTAGAGTGGCATGTCATTCTTAGCTTCCGTCCAGCGGCATTCTTCCATACCGAAGACACTCTCGTAGTTGAGGATGTTAGGATAGGTGCGGTTCAGGCCGTGTGGCTTGTAGATGCCGTGCAGGTCGAGGATGAGATGATGCTTGGCTGTGCAGGCAGCCAGACGTTCCACCATTTCGATGGCGGTCTGGTCGTCGCGGTCCATGAAATCCACCTTGAATCCCTTGATGCCCATATCGGCATAGGTTTTGCAGATGGTTTCCAGATTCTCGTCCATCACGTTGAACACAGCCCAGAGTACGATGTCCACGCCCTTGCTCTTACCGTATTCTATGAGCTTAGGCAACTGGATATCGTCTATTGGTTTCAGAATGCTTCCCTCTTTCGAGTTGTACCATCCTTCGTCGAGGACGATGTATTCCAAACCGTGATTATGAGCAAAATCTATATAATATTTATAGGTATCAAAGTTGATGCCCGCCTTGAAATCCACACCTTTCAGATTCCAGTCGTTCCACCAGTCCCAAGCCACCTTGCCCGGTTTGATCCAGGAGGTATCGCCTATCTTGTTGGGAGCAGCGAGTGCATACACCAGGTTGTTGGTTGGCATCTGTGTATCGTGCTCTGTGATGGCGAAGATGCGCCAAGGATAATTGCGCTTGCCGGTGCTGGTAGCGATATAATCGCAGGTGCTCTTTACGTGGCTCATGTGTCGCCAAGGGTAGTAAGCCATCTCCTTAGGGTAGGGAGCAAAGGCGGCTCTCAGGATTCCCTTCTCTTTATCCTGTTCTCTGCTGTTAGCCTTCAGCCACATGCCCGGATACTTCTCCAAGTCGCTCTCCAGGATGGTAACCTTTGCCTTTCCGCAATCTACGGTAGCCGGCAGAAAAGCCAAATCCTGCTTAGCGGTATCGAGCCGTGTTTCGTGATAGATATTCTGGAAAGCCATGGCAAAAGGCTTTTCAGGTGTCGTGGTGTATGGCAACCATGCCTTCTTGTCCTTGCCAAACTGGTAGGCTGCGGTTTCATTCAGAATGATGGTCTTGCCCTTTCGCTGGGTGTAGAATCGGTAAGCCACTCCCTCATCGTAAGCTCTCAGGATGATGCCGAAACCGTTCTTCAGTTTCAGATTCAGTTCCTGATAACCTGTTTCAAAGTTTTGCTGACGATAGAATGGGGCATGGATGGTCTCCTTATGGTTGCTAAGCTTGTGGCTTGCTACCTTCGGGTTCTTACCCATGTCCATTCCATCGTTCAGCGTTACACCTATTGAAGACTCCTGTAAAAGAATGGAGCCGTTGTATTTAAATTGAAGAGAGAGATACTTGTTGGTGTTGAGTTCTGCCACGATTTTACCATCTGGTGATTTTACCAGATAGTTCTCTGCCGATACTGTTGCCCCTATATATAATAAGGTGGCGATGAAAAAGAGTTTCTTAACCATAACTTCTAGGTTTATTGTTGTTTTGTCCGTTTTGTTGTTCGCTTGCTGGCAATGCCTATATTACCGGATTACCACAAGTTTTTATTTCTGCTGCAAATTTACGAATAGAATTGTTTATGTAATGCAAAGAAAGTCCAAAATGATGAAAATATCGTATTAAAAGCCCCCTGTTAGACGATAGTTGCATCTTTGTGTACGATAATTTTAGGACTTCGTTGTTTTTTTCTGTTATTTTGCAAGCAGAAACAAAAACGTATAAATTTTAAACCTAGCAGATATGAATTCAAAGCAGTTCACATTATTAATAGGAGTAGCTTGTTTGCCGGGAATGACAACAGCAGCCACGGTTTATCGCACCATCTCTAAGGTAGCTGTGGTAACAGTGGATTGTCCGGTGGGTACAGCACCCCGACTTCCTAATCTCGTGTGGGTAACCTATTCTGATGGTTATTCTGAGTATCGCCAGGTGCGCTGGGCTAATTCTCCGCTTGCTGATGAGCAGGCTGAGGCTGATGTGCAGAAGCATCCCGCAGGCAGCCAATATGAAATAGGTGGTTTTGTGATAGGTGACGAGACAACCGACAATGGTTATCCTGTCAAGGCACAAGTCAAGGTGGTGACTGGAGGCTATCAGACTCCTGAAAAGGAAGTGGCTCATACCTTCTCGCTCGCTGATGTGAGCATAGATGGTGACAACCGACTCACCCACAACCGTGATGAGGC
>JAJWAL010000105.1:0-10571 GCA_021618535.1 Segatella copri
GATAACTTTTTCTAAAACTTTTCGACCTGTACGGTTGAAATTACCCACACGCCCTTTACCTTTGCTTTACCCTTCGGCCAGCGATTTTCAATTCCCTTCGGCCGGTGACCGTTGGTTCAGGGCGTATGGGGTAAAACTTGCGAAACTTCAGTAACGAATTAATCTATATAATATAAATATTAAACAAATGGTATAAAAAATCCCAGAATCGCTCTTCCAAGCGGTTCTGGGATTTATTATGTCTGATAGTTTGCCATGATGTGCTTCCGTTTGCCTACGGATACGACTCCGTAGACTAGCGGAGACGTATCCTTCGGCTTGCCGAGATATCTGCGTCAGCTGATTGAGTCACTTGAGTTAGCTTACTGAACTACTTGGGTTAGCTGATTGAACTACTTGAGTTAGCTGACTGAGCTATATCAGTATTCTGTAGTATTACATGTGTATTTTTTCTCTAATTTAATGCCACATTTGCCACGCTCGTCTTAACTCTTTGATTATTAGAGGATAATGGGTGGTAATAAGGGGTGTTTTTGTTGTCACCTTATTGCCACCTATTACCACTTTTGGCATAAAATCAGCAAAATATCGGGGTTTTTGAGGGATTTGCTACATCCTGATGCAGTAAAAAATGCGTCCCGATGTAGCATTTGCTACGTCCCGACGCAGCAAAAGTTACGTCCGGACGTAGTAAAAGATACGTCGTGACGTAATTTCAGTGCGGAAATTCAATGGCAAGAAGTATATAAATAAATCCCAGGATCGCTCTTCCAAGCAGTTCTGGGATTTATTGTGTCTGATAGTTTGTTTACCACTTAAAGAGGTGAGGAACAAATTCCTTGAAGCAGCGGCGCCAGGTGAGCCACTCATGATGAGTGCCTGGTGATACATAAACATCGAGCTTGATGCCCAGTTCCTTCAACTGCTGTGCCATCTTCTCGGTACCGAAGTTCTCTTCCGAACCGCAGCCCATAAACATATAGTGAATGTCCTTATTGTATTTCTCTGCATCGGCAAATACTCCATTGAAACAGGTCTTTACATCCACGCCAAAGAGGGCACCGCTGAAGGTTCCAAGGGCAGAGAACTTGTCCATGTGAGGCAATACCGTGTTGAAAGTCTGGCAACCGCCCCATGACAATCCTGCCATCGCACGATGCTCGCGGTCAGTATAAGTACGGAAAGTCTTGTCAACCATCGGAATCAGATCCTTGATAATCACATCATAGAAAGAAGCACCATAGTGGTTGCGCTCTTCATCCACGTTCTTACCCGGACGGGCAACGAAAGGCTTCTTTACATCGCCACTCTCCATGACCACAATCATAGGCTCAGCCTTGCCTTCTGCTATCAGGTTGTCCATGATGTGCTGCATCATTCCCTGCTTGCTCCAGCCCGTCTCGTCTTCGCCCATGCCATGCTGCAGATAAAGCACAGGATAGCGCTTGGTGGAGTTGGTTTCATATTCGGCAGGCGTGTAAACCATGGCACGGCGGAACTGCTTCTGAGAGGCTGCATAGTAAGATACTGAGCGAACCTGACCGTGGGCTACGCCCTGCTGAGGACGATAATAGTTGCCTTCTGCTCCCTCTGGTACTTCCAGACCGCCTGCTTCACGGCAGCAGCCGAAATAGGTTTCGCTGGCAGGGTCAACCACCTGCACGCCGTCTACATTCAGAAAATAGTAGTGGAATCCTACCACCAGCGGATCGCTCACGCCGTACCAGTCGCCATCCAGGTCTTTCTTCATTTCATATTTCTTGCCGCAGATGTCGAAGATTACTTTCTTTGCCTCAGGAGCATGGAGCTTTACATAAGCTCTGCGGTCTTTATCTACTCTCGGATAGTTGCTGTCCGGAATGATTCCCTGCAGGGCGAGCATCATGTTTGCATAGCGCTTGCCCATGGTGCGGTAGCTTTCTGCGATGAAGTGGAGACCGTCGCCACGTTGCGGACAGCCCTTTGATGAAATGACGTGGGCAGTAGGGATGGTCTTGGCGATATCATCAACGATGGCGATATGTGCCCAGCATTTTCCGCCCATATCCTTCTGTACGGTTTCGCCTACGAGCAGAGGTACGTCTTCTGCCTTCAGATTCAGATCCTTCAAGATGTCGTTATATACAGTCTTTACCCGGTTAGGCCAGTTGGCATCGCCGTTGTTGGTTTCGCCCTGATGCAGGAGGATGCCCTTGATAACACCCTGCTTCTTGGCTATTTTTGCCAGTTCTATCAGTCGGGCGTATGGATTTCCGTTGTACTGGGATGCAAAGTTCTTCATCCAGTCGGGTTGTTTCTTGAGATAAGCCTTATAGGTACGCTTATCGAAGAGGTCGATGCTGGCTCCGCCCACGGCTACGGTGATGGTTCCCACCTTGATGCTGTCTGGCAGATTATCCACCATCTTTCTTCCGAAATAGTCAACAGGTGTCAGTCCTGTAGAGGGTCTTGCCTGTGGTGGCACAGCGGTGTGCCATTGTCCCTTCTTCCATCCCGCCTTTTCATCATCCACGGCATACATAGCCTGGAATCTCGGGTTCACGCCGGTTCGGTCGATGTCTTCGATAGCCGCATTTCCTTCCATGTTCGACTGTCCGAAGCAGAGATAAATCTGAAAATTAGGATCAGGCTTTTCCTGAACCTTACTGCCCGTTTTCTGTGCCATCATCGGCAGGCACGCCATCGCGAGCATCGATGTTAAGATTGATAATCTCTTCATAGTTTATATTTAATTAAATTATTAGATTGATTTTCATCTTCTGTTCTGTTTGCAAAGTTATGAAAAGATTTCCATACGTGCTTTGTCTCATATATCAATAACTTTTCTCTATCTCTCATTCTTAGATTTACTGTAAGGTGTTCTTGCTTTTCTCTGGCTTTGTTACATAATATAAAGTATTTGATACATGTAATAAAGTAGAATACTGCTTTTTTGCTTACCTTTGCATCGGTAAATAACAATCCGATTACTAATAGCTTAAAAGTAATAATAATGAATAAGAATATTATATATGCAGCTTTGCTGTTTATTTCCCTCATGTTTGCTGGTAATGTTTTGGCTCAGCAGTTGCCTTATCAGAATCCAGCTCTCTCGGCTCATGAGAGAGCGGTAGATTTGTGTGGACGTCTTACGCTGGAAGAGAAAGCTTCTCTGATGCTGGATGATTCGCCGGCTATCCCACGATTGGGAATCAAGAGATTCCAGTGGTGGAGCGAGGCGCTGCATGGTGTGGCAAACATGGGAGATGTAACCGTCTTTCCGGAACCTATCGGAATGGCAGCTTCGTTTAACGACAGAATGGTGTATAGAGTCTTTGATGCAACATCTGATGAGATGCGTGCCAAATGGAATGAACTGCAGCAGAAGGGTGGAGATGTAACCCGTTTCCATGCCCTCTCGGTCTGGACTCCAAACGTGAATATCTTCCGTGATCCTCGATGGGGTCGTGGACAGGAAACCTATGGTGAGGATCCTTATCTTACCAGTAGGATGGGATGCGCCGTGGTGCGCGGACTGCAGGGACCTGAGGATACAAAATACCGTAAACTCTGGGCTTGTGCCAAGCACTATGCGGTTCATAGCGGACCAGAATGGGCTCGCCATACAGACAATATTACCGATGTTACACCGCGCGACCTTTGGGAAACTTATATGCCTGCCTTCAAATCACTGGTGCAGGATGCCAAGGTGCGCGAGGTGATGTGTGCCTATCAGCGTTGGGATGATGAACCATGCTGCGGCAGTACCCGATTGCTGCAGCAGATTTTGAGAGATGAATGGGGATTCAGGTATCTGGTGGTTTCCGACTGTGGCGCTGTTACTGATTTCTGGGAGAATCATAAGGTTTCGAGCAATGCCAGAAATGCGGCTGTCAAGGGCGTGCTGGCTGGTACGGATGTGGAGTGTGGATATAATTATGTATATAAGTCAGTGCCTGAGGCTGTGAAGTATGGTGCCCTGACTGAAGAAGAAGTTGATAAGCATGTGATTCGTCTGCTCGAAGGTCGTTTCGACTTGGGTGAGATGGATGACAATAAGATCGTATCATGGTCGAAGATTCCTGTATCGGTGCTTTGCAGCAAGGCACATCGCCAGCTCTCGCTCGATATGGCTCTGCAGACCATGACGCTGCTCCAAAACAATAATGAGGTATTACCTCTCGATAAAAAGGTAAAGAAGATTGCTTTCATCGGACCAAATGTGGATAACGAACCGATGATGTGGGGAAACTATAATGGTACTCCACGACAGACAATTACCATCCTGGATGGTATCAAGAGTCGTTTGAAGAAAAACCAGGTCGTCACCTTTAAAGGGTGCGACTTGGTGAACGACCAGATTCTGGATTCTTACTTCGACCAGTGTAGCATGGATGGCAAGCTGGGCTTTAAGGGTACTTTCTGGAACAACCGCAAGATGGAAGGCAAGCCTGTTACCATCACCCAGGAGAAGAATCCTGTGCAGGTAACTACCTATGGTCAGCATTCTTTCGCTCCTAATGTGAAGCTGGTGGGCTTTTCTGCAAAATATGAAACCGTGTTCCGTCCTAAGCAGACTGACAAGGTGTTGCTCGACGTGGCTGGTTGCGGTCACTATGAGGTTTACCTGAATGGGGAGAAGAAGGCAGAGCATTCCATCTGGCGCACTACCGAGAGTCGTATCGAGTTCCAAGCCGAGAAGGGCAAGGAGTATAAGATAGAGATTCGCTATTATGAGATGCCAAACTATAATGCGGATATGAAGATTAATATCGGGCATGAGAATCCTATCGACTATCAGGCTTCGCTCAAGCTGTTGAAGGATTGCGAGACAGTAGTCTTCGTGGGTGGTATCTCTCCACAGTTGGAAGGTGAGGAAATGCCTATCGAGATTTCTGGCTTCAAGTGTGGTGACCGCACCAACATCGAGTTGCCGAAGGTTCAGCGCAATTTCCTGAAGGCTTTGAAGGAGGCGGGCAAAAAGGTTGTCTTTGTCAACTGTTCGGGTTCGGCTATCGCCTTGACTCCAGAGACAGAGAGCTGTGATGCCATTCTTCAGGCTTGGTATCCAGGTCAGGAAGGTGGTGAGGCAGTGGCTCGTGTACTCTTCGGAGAGTACAATCCTGCCGGCAAGTTGCCTGTTACGTTCTATAAGAATTCAGAGCAGTTGCCAGATTTCAAGGATTACAGCATGAAGGGCAGAACCTATCGCTATATGAACGATGCACTCTTCCCATTCGGTTATGGCTTAAGCTACACATCTTTCCGTATGGGCGATGCTACACTTTCCAACTCTATCTTGAAGAAGGGTGAGAAGATAACGCTGAAGATACCGGTAAGTAATGTTGGAAAGAAGGATGGAACCGAGGTGGTGCAGGTATATGTGAAGGATCCTGCTGATACTGATGGACCATTGAAGACCTTGAAGGCTTTCGAGAGAGTGGAGGTGAAGGCAGGAAAGACTGCTGAGGCTGTCATAACGCTGGATAGCAGAAACTTCGAACTCTTCGATGCTGCAACCAATACCGTCCGTGCCAAGGCTGGAAAGTATGAAGTCTATTACGGCAGCAGTTCGGCTGATAAGGACTTGAAGAAACTGGATGTTTCTATTGAATATTAAGTAACTGTATCATAATTAATAGTATGAAGACATGGATGTGCGCCTTGATGCTGGCGTTATCGACAGGAGCTTCGGCTCAGAACCCGATTATCAGCGGACAGTATTCTGCTGATCCTACGGCTCGCGTATTCAACGGGAAGGTATATCTTTATCCTTCTCATGATATTCCGAGTCCTATCGAGAAACTGAAGGAATGGTTCTGCATGGCAGATTATCACGTTTTCTCTTCCACTAATCTTACGGAGTGGCAGGATCATGGAGTCATCGTTTCGCAGGATAAAGTACCTTGGGTACAGGACGGCAGTTATACGATGTGGGCTCCTGACTGTGTAGAGAAAGACGGGAAATATTATTTCTATTTCCCAGCCGCTCCGAAAGGGGAGGAGAAGGGATTCGGAATAGGTGTGGCGGTTGCCGACCAGCCCGAAGGACCGTTTATGCCGATGTGGAACCCCATAGAGGGGGTTCATGGCATAGACCCTTGCGTGTTGATAGATAAGGACGGACAGGCTTATATCTACTGGGCTGGTGCTGGTCTGCACATGGCTAAGCTGAAACCTGACATGATGGAACTTGCCTCGGAACCTAAGCCTGTAGAGGGATTGCCTGAGGGATTCAAGGAAGGCCCATTTGCCTTCGAGCGCAACGGTAAGTATTATTTCACCTTCCCTTGGGTACGTGAAAAGGATGGAACTGAAACGCTGGCTTATGCCATGGCTGACCATCCGATGGGACCTTTTACATTCAAGGGCATCATCATGGATGAGTCGTCTACGAAGTGCTGGACCAATCATCATAGCATCGTGGAATATCAGGGACAGTGGTATCTCTTCTATCACCATAATGATTATTCGCCTAAGTTTGACAAGAACCGCTCGGTGCGAATCGATTCTCTGAACTTCAATCCTGACGGAACGATACAGAAGGTGATACCTACACTAAGAGGTGTGGGATTGACGAACGCTCGTTCGCATATTCAGATTGACCGCTATTCTGCGCTGCAAGGCAAGGGTATTGGTATTGAATATCTGGATAAGAACAACTGTTTCGCCGGTTGGAAGACTCTCTTTTCTAAATCGAATACAGCTCTTATATATAATAAGGTGGATTTCGGTAATGAGAAGGTGGCGGAAATCACCGTTCGTGCCAAGTCTTCAAAGGGCGGTGTGCTCGTAGTCAGAGCCGATGGCAAGAAGGGTAATATCATTGCTAAAGTGAAGATTCCAAAGTCGGCAGCCTGGAAGAATATCCGTGCCCAGGTGCTTCATGCTCCTCTGGGCGTCCATGCTCTACACGTATCCTTGCAGAGTGGTGCCGACGTAGAGGTAGACTGGCTGGGCTTTGATGCGTTGCCTTGGGAAAAGGGTGCTTTCGAAACTCACCAGTATCGTAATTTCTTTGCCGAGATGGGCTATAAGCAGGCTGATATTGACAGGAAGGTGAACGAAGTGTTCAATGATGTATTCTACGGTAAGAACAAGGTTTATTTCGAGGTGGGCGATTCCATGGGATATGTCAGCGATATAAAGAACAATGATGTGAGAACCGAAGGCATGTCGTATGGAATGATGGCTGCCGTGCAGTTTGACAAGAAGGACATCTTCGACCGCCTCTGGCGATGGAGCAAGAAATACATGCAGCATCAGGAAGGACCTTATAAGGGCTATTTCGCATGGAGCTGCAAGACTGATGGAACGAGAAATGCGCAGGGAGCCGCATCGGATGGTGAACTCTATTTCGTAACTTCGCTCATCTTTGCATCCAACCGATGGGGCAATGATACAGGCATCAACTATCTGAAGGAAGCGCAGCATATTCTGGATTGCAGCATGCAGAAGGCGGGAATGGACCGCACAGCTCCGCTCATCAATCTCGAACATCAGCTCATCACCTTTACGCCCGATCATTGGGGCGGGAAGTTTACCGACCCTTCTTACCATCTCCCTGCCTTTTACGAGGTTTGGGCGAAATGGGCTAACGACGGACGTTCCCAGTTCTGGAAGGAGTGTGCTGAGAAAAGCCGTGAGTTCCTGCATAAGTGTATCAATGAGAAGACGGGCTTGAACCCGGACTATTGCAACTATGATGGCAGTCTGATGAAGACCGGTCAGTTGCTGGGTGATGCATTCCGTTATGACTCATGGCGTGTTCCTATGAACATAGCGCTCGATTATTCCTGGGCTTGCAAGGATAAGGAGTGGCTGCAGAAATATGCCAATACGCTGCAGAACTTCCTGTATAGTAAGGGCATTGATTCTTTCCTGGACCAGTATAATGTAGATGGAACGATGGTAGAAGATATTCTGCCGGCAGGTACGGCTCCTAAGGCACTCCGCCATTCCATCGGTTTTGTTGCCACTTCGGCTGCGGCTTCTTTGGTCAGCAATCATGTGAAGGGTAGGGAATTCGTCAGTCATTTCTGGAATGCCAAGCATGAACCAGATAAAGAAGGCTTCTTCGATGGCTACTACGACGGACTGTTGCGTCTCTTCGCCTTCATGCATCTGAGTGGCCGTTATCAGATTATCGAACCTCAATAATAATGAATAGTCTATGTACAAATTTTTTAATAAAATAGTTAGATTGTTTTGTTTATGTGTATTCCTTTTTGGGCATTCCTCTGCGGATGCTCAAAATAGGAATTTACCTGAAGACATCAATCCTTATTTCGGACCAGTCGGCAAGCAGGCTGTCATGCCTAATGCGGCTGGCTTTATTCAGAGATGGTTGCTCCTGGAGCCCATCTCTATGCCGGTCAAGAGCAATGTCGTTTTTACAGATTCTTATCTGAAGGAGATATTCCATACGCAGTATTTCCCTAAACAGATGGAAACAGTTCCTAAGGATGGAGCCGTCGTGAAGGTGGACAAGGAAAAACTGAAATGGCATGCGCTGGACAGTAAACTGTTTAATGTGAAGCTCTTCCGTTTCGCTACTTCGTTTAAGAAGCCCAAGTATGGTGTCTTGTTCTGGGCGGTTACCATTATCGATTGCCCTGAGGAGATGAAAGACGTCCGCTTGTCTGTTGGCTCGAATGGTGCTTCCATGTGGTGGCTCAATGGCGAGGAGGCGGTGATGCTCGAAGGCGACCGAAGAATGGTTCGCGATGATGTGGTTTCCAAGAAGCTTACCTTGAAGAAAGGTAGGAATATTCTTCGTGGTGCAGTAATCAATGGTCCTGGTATGAGTGACTTCTGTGTCCGATTCATCGACGGACAGGGCAAGCCTGTCAGAAACCTGTCTATTCACGTGAAGTAGTGCAATCAATAAAGAAAGTTATGAAACAGAACAATATATTTTTCAGATATTTTAGCCCGGTTGCTGCTCAGCAGAAACTTTATGCCGCTGCTTTGGTTGCCTTGTTGTCTTCTTCTGCTTACGAGGCAGAAGCCCAGGTGGGCGAACCTTTCATTCATGATCCTTCTACCATTGCCCTGTGTGATGGAAAGTATTATACCTTTGGAACGGGTGAAGGCGGAATCTGGTCGGAGGATGGCTGGACCTGGCAGGGTGGTGCTGTTCGTCCCGGCAGAGGAGCGGCTCCTGATGTGTTGAAGATTGGCGACCGTTATCTTGTAGCCTACAGTGCTACGGGCGGTGGATTGGGAGGCAGTCATCGCGGTGATGTCCTGACGATGTGGAACAAAACGCTCGATCCGAAATCGCCTGATTTCAAATATACTGAACCGGTGGTGGTTGCTTCATCCTTAGATGATGAAGACTGTGATGCCATTGATGCGGGCTTGTTGCTCGACCCTACTACCGGCAGACTCTGGCTCAGCTATGGTACCTATTTCGGATTTATCCGTCTGGTAGAACTTGATCCGAAGACGGGTAAGCGGATGGAAGGCAACGAACCCGTCAATATCGCCATCGACTGCGAAGCTACTGATTTGATTTACCGCAACGGCTGGTATTATCTTCTCGGCACTCATGGCACCTGTTGCGATGGTCCTAATTCTACCTACAATATCGTGGTGGGACGTTCGCGAAAGATAACCGGTCCATACGTAGATAATGTGGGCAGAGAGATGTTGCAGGGCGGTGGAAAGATGGTGATTGCTGCCAATAATCTGAAGACGGGTCCCGGTCATTTCGGACGCTATATTGAGGAAGAGGGTGTAGAAAAGATGTCGTTCCACTATGAGTCTGATTTCAGACAGGGAGGACGAAGCGTGTTGGCTATCCGTCCTTTGTTGTGGAAGAACGACTGGCCTGTGGCTGGTGATGAATTTCATGCCGGAACCTACGAGATAGAATCGGAACGAAGAGGCTATGCCCTGGAGATTGCCGTAGATTTCGTGAGAATGCAGCGGGATATCGAACCTTTCTGGATTAAGCCGACCAAGCCTCTGAAGAATATCGAACCTCAGACCTTGAAGGAGGTAGAGGCAGAATGGCCTAAGGGTGAGGTAAAGGTAAGAATGAACGATTATATGTTCCGTCCTCATCAGAAGTGGAGTATCATGCCTGCCGGAAAGGGTGGTTATCTGGGTGGTCCTTATTATAAAATCTGCATAGAAGGCACTACTCGCTATCTTACCGCAACCGCTCAGCATGATGTCATCGCCAAACCTGAGTTTACGGGTGAAGATGCCCAGCTTTGGCGCATCGAACAGCTCACCGATGGTACCTATCGCATCATGCCGAAGGCAGTGCCAGGCACTGAAGAGAAACTGGCATTGGTTTCACTCGGCGACTGTACCCCAGGCTTGGCTCCCTTCGATTTCAATAGCGATAATTCTAAATGGAATTTCAGGCAACAATAATTTGCAGCATCAATATTAATCCAATATAATTATCGAATTTATGAAAAGAATCCTTTGTGCACTTATCGTAGTCCTCTGTCTCTGTACTTGCTGGGCAGGGAATGGCAAGAAACCTATTGTCTGGGAACAGCCGGTAGCTGAATCGAATCAGCTATTTTATGATCCTTTTCAATCTCAACTCAACATCTATCGTGTGGAATTCG
>JAJWAL010000106.1:0-10530 GCA_021618535.1 Segatella copri
ATGGCTATATCCTAGCCTTTTCAGGCCCGATGATTTCTAAACGGGACAGCAGTGACTTTTTCATATATTATGTTTTTATAATGTTAAAAATCAAAATGCAAAAATACAAATATTTTTTCAAAGTAGCGTATTTTCTAACATCATTTTTATATAATAATCTATGGGGCAAATATTATGTGAGATTTGATGTGAAAAGTTTGGCGGTTTGAGCAATTTGCCGTAATTTTGCACCTGGATGTTTAATTGATATAAAGAGTAACAGCTATGGATATATTGAAAAATCATGAACAGGGCAAAGTCCTAGGTGGCGGCTATTGGTGGCTAACTCCTAGTGGACAATGGATCTACATCGAAAGTGATGAAGAACCAAATGGCGAAGATGTAATTCTCGCTTAATCTAAGTACAAAACAATTAAATAAATAAAAAACTTGCAAGGTTGGGGCTGTCGTAGAATATACGTCGTTTTTGTCTAATGAAAATGAATTGCCTCAAAAAGATACTAACGTAGGTAACTTGTTTGCGCTAGACGAACAATTGTCGTTTGATGTCAATCTTTAAGTTATGTTCAACAGAGGATATCTCATATCTTAAAAAGATGTAGGAATCTGTAAATTATTACTTTGAAACGATAAAGTCGATAATATTGTTTACAGACCTTACTGTATAAAGGAACGATTGCTGATGCGTTTATTTAAGTAGGCATAAATTGTGTTATTATGAATTTACAAACTTTCAATTTGGAGAACTCTTCTGTCTTGAATGAAGAAGAGTTGATGGTATTGCTAGGCGGAGGTTTTGCTGAAAACGAAGTGATAACCCAGCCAGGTGATAAGAATGCTAAATGCAACAACTGTGATAAATGTCATCATTGCTCATAGCATTTGAAGTTTTGTCTTTCACATGTTAGTGAAATTTTAAACTTAAATAGTCAGGTTGGTTAGATTTTCATGAGTCTTATCCAACTTGATTATTTGTAAAAAGAAGTAACTATGAGAGCAAATAAATACTTATATAATGTTTCATTAGATGACAATGTACATTTTGTAATCTTCAATGGATTTAACAAGGAAAATCTCATTTTAGAGGAAAAGGCCTTGGCATCAATGGTGAAATTGATAAATAATCCTGATGCTTATGCAAGTTCTCACCCTAAAATATTACAAAGATTAGTTGCTTTAAAATTTATAGTTGAAGACGATTTCGACGAAAGAGCAATTTTGAAAGCGGAAAGGGAAAGTTTTATCCATGCATCAGAATACAAAACGACCATTCTTCCTACCTTCGAGTGTAATTATAAATGTTGGTATTGTTTACAAGAGCATGAGCCAGTTGTGCTGGATTATACTCGTTTTGATTTGATGATTAAACATATCAAAAAATATATGTTGGAAAATTCAATTCAAGAGTATGTATTATCTTGGTTTGGTGGAGAACCTTTGACTCAGCCTAAAGTTATAGAATATATAGCCCCTCAGTTGATTAGTTTTTGTGAAGAGCATAAAATAGATTTTAGCAGTGGCGTAACTACGAATGGTGCTTTGCTCAATATTGATAATATCAAACTGTTACAGAAATGCAAGGTTGATTATTATCAAATAGCAATAGATGGCGATGAGAAGACTCATAATAAAAACAAGCAAGATTGTTTGTCTGACAGTTCTTTTCGCTTGATATTGAATAATATTGTCAACTTGTTGAGAATGAACTCAGATGCAAAAGTTACATTGAGAATAAATTATACATTGGCAACATTGAAAAGTGAGTCTCTTGTAACAGATATAACTAAATATATTCCCCAAGAATATAGAAACAGAATATTGGTAGATTTACAAAAAGTATGGCAGGTTAATGAGCAGAACGTGTCTATAAGTTTACTTCGTAATTTGCAAGAGAAACTTATTAAGTGTGGCTTTGAACTTTCTATTCAACATGTATTCTCGATGTGCTATGTAGAAAAAGAACATTATAATATGTTTTATTATAATGGGGGAGTGGAAAAATGTGATAAGCGACCAATTGGGAATTTACGTGGACATTTGAATTCTGAAGGCGACATAGTTTGGACAGAAAAACCTATCTTTTCTGACTATGACTTGTTTGACGAAAAATGCGTTTGTAATAATTGCCATTATTATCCGTTATGTTATTGTGAATGTCCGATATTGCGAGAGGACAGAATAAAGGAAAATCATGGTAAAATTCTTTGTGGTCATCAAGGACGATATGAATTGTTGGAACATCGTATAAAAGATTATTGTTGGCGAGTCATTAATAATAAAAAACTTAAGAGATGAAGTACATTTGGGTAGTGTTGATGGTATTTTTGTTTCCTTTCACTTGCTTAGCGCAGGTGAGAGGAAAAATTGTATCTGTATCGGATTCCTCTTGTGTACCTTTTGTTACAGTTTCTGCTTTTGATAAAACAAATCGGTTTCTGTGTGGAGTGCACTGTATGGAAACAGGAGATTTTTCTTTAGAGAGCAAAGAAGATATATATAAATTGTCTTTCCAGTCGATAGGTTTTGAAAAACGAGATACTATTTCTCCCCTTGGTTTCAAGGGCGATATTGGTGTTGTTGTATTGCAATCAAAGGTGGAGAACTTAAAGGAGGTGGTAGCTGTGGCTGATATGGCGAGCAGAAATGCATCTAAAGAAACTATATTTATCACCGATTCCCTTCGAAAAGGAACCACTGGTGCTATAGAGCTATTAGCAAAAATTCCAGGTATAACAACAGATTGGGGAACAGACGAAGTGAATGTAGGAAAAGATAAAAATGTACCTGTAATTATCAATGGCAAGGAAGTAAAACGAGAATATGCCATCAGCATAAACCCAAAGCGCATCAAAACAGTAGAAATTATGCGTTATCCTGCTGGTAAATATTCTGAATATCCTGTAGTGCTTAATATGGAACTGGTTAATGACTATACAGGATGGGATATAAGTGCGTTCTCTCGCAATTTGTATTCTTTCAGAAATAAGCATTCCAATAGGGAAGCTATGGGTGCAAACTTTACCTATACATTTCCAAGAGTTAATCTGTATGGCAGCCTAAACTTTACGCATCGTCAGAATTATGATGTATTAGGTTATGAATATAGTAACTTGGGTGATGTGACGATAAAATCAAAGGCTATTGATTATAGAAAACCAAACATGAGTACTAGGAGCAATATTGGTAGCTTTAGTTTGGGAACAGATTATAAATTGTCAGATAATCAAACACTATCTGTGCAAGTTTGGATAGAGACTAAGGGGAGTAAACAAAGTGATTTTTTTTCTGTTTCTAATAGGGACGAAAAATATGAATCAAATAACCTAGATGATTTCAATACAGATGATTATACTATTGGATTGTTTTATAAGGGAATGGTTCTAAAACTTTTAAATTTATCTTCGGAACTTATATATAATAGGTATGATATTCATGAAGATAGATTTTATAGTGCAAAAAATGATGTAGCTCGAACCCCTTACAAGGGAGATAAAAACTATTGGCGTTATTATTTGTCTAGTTACTATAACTTAGGCAACAAGGTGTCTTTGTGGGCAGACTACACCCAAATATGGAAAGATTATTCTAATTCTGACCGAAATGAGAATGTTCTGTTGCATAGTAGCAAGGAAACTCGAAGTAAATTGATGGGAGCAATATCATATCAGCCATTTAGAAATTTCAATGCTTTGCTAGGCACTCATTTGTTGACTGTCAAAGATGAAAACCAATTGAAGACTGTATCTGAGAAGCATACATCTTGGATGCCTTTGTTTAAAGGTTATTGGAAACCTGTTAAGTGGATGTATTTGCAATATAATTATTTTTGTGATGTGGAATACCCCAACCTTGATCAGCTGTCAACGGTAAGATGGCAAGTGAATGATGTGCTTTGGCATAGAGGTAATTCTGAGTTGAAACCTAGAATTATGCATTATTCTGAAATTACTGTCAACTTTGTCAATATAGTCAAGATTGACTATATGTACAAGCAGAGCAAGGATGAGATTATAGATTATTATCAGCAAGAAGAGGATAAAACTTATCAAACTCAAGCAAATTGTAATTATAGACATAATTACTTGGGAATGGAAGGTGATTATAATCTTGGCAAAGGCGTAGAACTGTCATTTGTTGCAAATTACCAATGGTATCATCGGTATATGAAAGATGACACGAAGCATTTTGGTAGAACCTGGTATCTTGATACACAGCTTCTTTGGAATGTTCCAAATACAAAATTGAGTTTCATGGCTAGCTATTTCCTTCGACATGACAAATTGCCATTATTACAAGGTAAACAGTATGATGAAGAGGAAAAGTTGTTTATAGGAACTTCTTGCTCTTTGTTAAAAGGTAAGTTGCCAATATCTTTGGAAGTAAGTATACCGACGTCCATGATTTCCAAGAAGACTTATACGAAAGTGAGTCTTCCAAATTTTGCTTATCAAACCTATGGAGATAATAGAGTAAATGCTTTTGTTGCCCTAATCAGTGTTAAGTATAGTTTGGGTAAGGGGAAGACAACAAAGCTAAATAATAGTAAGAATTTAGATGTGGAAAAGTAAATGAATAGATTTCCTGTTTGTTTTCAGCATGATAGTATGCTATGTGGCATTACTTGCTTGCTGATGATTTGTAAATATTTCGGCAGAGACTATACATTGGAATCTCTGTCGAAGATTTGCTTTGCAACAACGGAAGGTGTCTCCATGCTGGGCATCAATGAGGCTGCAAGAATATTGGGATTTCAAACGGTTTCGGCTAGGGCTACAATAGAGGAACTTAGCGAGACTCCGCTCCCTTGCATCCTTCATTGGAACCAGAACCATTTCGTGGTATTATATAAGATGAAGAAGGGCAAGAAATTCTATATCGCAGACCCTGGCAAGGGAAAGACAACTTATAATCTTGAAGAATTCAGACGGCATTGGATAAGCACTCGCTCTAATGACGAGGACAAGGGTATCGCCATGTTCTTCGAGACCACTCCTTCCTTCTTTACCTATCAGATGGAAGGAGAAGATAGACAGAAGAAGAAGCGTTCCTTCAAGTTCCTTTTCAGATATTTCAAGAAATACCGCAAGGCATTCTCCTGGATTGTCTCGGGACTGCTTGCGGGCAGCGCCCTGCAGCTGGTGTTGCCGTTCCTTACCCAATCCATCGTGGATGTCGGTATCAAGAACCAAGACATTGGATTCATCTGGCTCATACTCTTAGGCCAGTTGATGCTCACCGTCAGCCGAACAGCGATAGACTTCGCCCGCCGATGGTTCCTGCTCCGCATCTCCATGCGGATCAACATCTCCCTGGTGAGCGATTTCTTCATCAAACTGCTGAAACTGCCGATGTCGTTCTTCGACACCAAACTGATGGGCGACTTGATGCAAAGGATGAGCGACCATAGCCGTGTGAACAACTTCCTCACTCAGCAGACGCTCAACATCACCTTTGCCATGCTTACCTTCGTGGTGTTCTCCGTAGTGCTTTTTATATATAATAAGGTGGTGTTTGCCATCTTCTTATTGGGCAGCATCCTGTACGGAGGATGGATGGCTCTCTTCCTGCGTCGAAGAAAGGTGCTCGATTATGAACTCTTCGAGCAGCAAGCCATCAATAACAACAGGACATACGAGTTCATCACTTCTATGCAGGAAATCAAGTTGCAGGATTGCGAGCAGCGCAAGCGGAAGAAGTGGGAGGAGACACAGGTGAATCTTTTCAGGGTGCAGCAGAAATCTCTAAAACTACAGCAGACCCAGGAGGCAGGAAGTATTTTTATCAATGAGGTGAAGAATATCGTTGTGACGGTGGTTGCCGCTACGGCGGTAATCCAAGGGCACATGACCTTGGGTATGATGCTCGCCGTGCAATATATCATCGGACAGCTCAACTCGCCGGTGGAGCAACTCATGAACTTCTTCTATTCCGTGCAGGATGTGAAAATCAGCCTGGAACGAATCAATGAGATTCATCAGATGGATGATGAGAACGGAAAGGAGGGCTTGCTAACAGATCTTGAACATCCTGAGGATGGTATCCATATCAGCAACATCCTGTTCAAGTATGATCCTCATGCCCTCAGAAAGACAATAGACGGGGTGGATATTCATATTCCTCAAGGTAAGGTGACGGCGATAGTGGGAGCATCGGGCAGCGGAAAGACCACGCTCATCCGATTGATGCTGGGGTACTACCCGGTGCTGGAAGGAAAAATCACCATTGGCAATACCGACATCAATCAGCTCAACAGGAAATGGTGGCGCAGGCAGTGTGGCGTGGTGATGCAGGAGGGTGTCATCTTCTCGGAGAGCATCGGGCGCAACATAGCTGTGGATGATGCAGAAATAGATGAAGACCGTTTGATGAAAGCTGCTGAGATAGCTTGCATCAGGGATTATGTGATGGCCTTGCCGCTGAAGTTCAACACCAAGATTGGGCGTGATGGCGTGGGACTGAGCCAGGGACAGAAGCAGCGCATCCTGATAGCGAGAGCTGTTTATAAGAACCCAGACTATATCTTCCTGGACGAGGCAACCAACTCGCTTGATGCCAACAATGAGCATAATATCGTGGAAAACCTGGATAAGTTCTATCAAGGCAAGACGGTTGTGATTGTTGCTCATCGCCTAAGCACGGTGAAGAATGCCGACCAAATCGTGGTCCTTGACCAGGGAAAGGTGGTTGAGGTTGGCAACCATGAATCTTTAACCGCCAAGCGAGGGGCATATTATAATCTTGTGAAGAATCAGTTGGAATTGGGAAACTAAAATGCGTTTGAGATGGAATAAAAAGAATCAAATAATATAGAGTTGAAACTTCTTGATATCCTATCAAAGTCCAATTTGGAGCGAGTTTTTTTGTTGAAACATAGATAAATCTCTCTTGCAGAATCGCCAGCGATGCTGTAGAAAGGCTTCACTGGCGATTTCTCTGTATATAATCTTACTCAATCATGTTCTTGAGTATCCATTTCCTGAAGAATGGGTCTTCTATATTCCATAATCGAAATTTTTCGTTACGAAATTTTTCGCTAAGATACAAAAAATAAAGACGTTCAGAAGGTGAACTCCTCTCGGTTTCTCTTAGCAGTACAATCTGTGTACTGCTTTATATAATCAGGAATATCTCTTATATATTTGCGAATCTCTCTTTATACAAAATGACTCAATGTTTGCAGAATTTGGAACATTTTTCTGCTGTTTCGCCGAAAAGTGTTTCCTTTGCAGCCATAATTGAATAAAAATATAAAAATTATGGCAGAAAATAGACAAGAATTGAACCGCAACTTGGCTCAGATGCTCAAGGGTGGTGTGATCATGGACGTAACAACTCCAGAACAGGCAAAAATCGCAGAGGCAGCAGGTGCATGCGCAGTAATGGCGCTGGAACGTATTCCAGCTGATATCCGTGCTGCAGGTGGTGTTTCACGTATGAGCGACCCTAAGATGATCAAGGGTATTCAGGAGGCTGTATCTATCCCTGTAATGGCTAAGTGCCGCATCGGTCACTTCGCTGAGGCTCAGATTCTTCAGGCTATCGAAATCGACTATATCGACGAGAGCGAGGTGCTCTCTCCAGCAGATAACGTTTATCACATCGACAAGACTCAGTTCGACGTGCCATTCGTTTGTGGTGCCAAGAACCTGGGCGAGGCGCTCCGCCGTATCGCTGAGGGTGCTACGATGATCCGTACCAAGGGTGAGCCGGGAACAGGTGATGTGGTTCAGGCTGTTACTCACATGCGTATGATGCAGAGCGAAATCCGTCGCCTGGTTTCTATGAGCGAGGATGAGCTTTACGAGGCAGCCAAGCAGTTGCAGGCTCCTTACGACCTGGTGAAGTATGTTCATGAGAACGGCAAGTTGCCAGTGGTTAACTTCGCTGCCGGTGGTGTGGCTACTCCAGCTGATGCTGCCCTGATGATGCAGCTCGGTGCCGAGGGTGTATTCGTAGGTTCAGGAATCTTCAAGAGCGGTAATCCTGCTAAGCGTGCACAGGCTATCGTGAAGGCTGTTACCAACTACAACGATCCTAAGATGCTGGCTGAGTTGAGCGAGGACCTCGGCGAGGCAATGGTAGGTATCAATGAGCAGGAGATTGCTTTGCTCATGGCTGAAAGAGGTAAGTAATGATATTGGGAAGTTAAGGAGTTAAGAAGTTAGAGGAGTTAAGACAAATGCTTTTTGGCACAAACTCAGTAAAAGAATACTGTTGTCTTAACTTCTTAACACCTTAACTCCTTAACTCCTTCTTATGAGATAAATTGTTATATGAGAATAGCAGTATTAGCTTTACAAGGCGCTTTTGCTGAGCACAGACAGAAGTTGGCTCAGTTGGGCGTGGATAGTTTCGAGGTTCGCCAGTTGAAGGATTGGGACCAGCCTAAGGATGGCTTGATTATTCCGGGCGGTGAGAGTACCACCCAGGCGAAACTCTTGAATGAATTGGGATTGATGGAGCCAGTGAAGGAGGCGATTGCTGCCGGCTTGCCAGTTTATGGTACCTGTGCCGGTTTGATTCTTCTTGCCAAGAAGATTGAGGGCGAGCCTAGTCAGCGCATAGCTTCGATGGACATCACGGCTTTGAGAAATGCCTACGGTCGCCAGTTGGGCAGTTTCTACATCGAGGCTCCGATGAAGGGCATCGAGGGCAATATCCCAATGACTTTCATCCGTGCCCCTTATATTAAAGAGGTGTGGGGAGATGCTGAGGTTCTGGCGGAGGTAGATGGCAAGATTGTGGCTGCCCGCCAGGGTAACCAGCTGGTTACCGCCTTCCATCCTGAATTGAACGAAAGTCTGGAGATTCATAAGTGTTTTCTGGGGATGTGCAGGAAGTAGGCTTCATCCTGAGATGAAACTTATTCCGTTGGCCGATGAAACAGGCTTCATGGGCACATGAAGTTATATTGCAAAGTATCTTAGGATACATTGCCAAGTATCTTAAGATACATGAGCAAGTATCCTAAGATACTTTTTTTTTGAATGTCAGATACTGTTATTGAAGACTATTGCCGTCCCAATAACCACTCGATGGCCGACACAATGCGGATGCTTTTATCGCCAACCTTATAATCACGAGTGTTGGTAAAAGCGATGAGAGTCAACTTATCACAACGCAAGACAGAAGAGCCTCTGATGAGCGAATCCGTCTCTCGCTTGAAAGTTTTTTCTCCATCTATATCGTAGGCTACCTGAATGAGTTCCACTGCCTTGTCTTGATTGCATACAACGAAGTCGATTTCCTTAGAGCGAGGACTCTCCTTGTAATAATAAATATCCAAAAAAGAGTTTGTGCATCGGCGCAAAAGCTCAATGTAAACGACATTTTCCAAGCGCCACCCAATGTTCTCTGCTGCAAACGCATTGTCACGATTATTTTGAAGACCAGAATCTATGATATAAGCCTTGGCATTTCTGATGCGCTCCTTACTCTTGAAGGAATGCTTGGTGAGTAGTTGTATAAGGAAAGCTTGACGCAGATAATCCACATACTTCTTAACTGTCACATCCGACATGTTTAGGATTTTTGCTAAATCATCATAATTTACCTCTTGGCAAACATTATTGATGAGGTGGTTGGCAATCTTTCGCAAGGCATTAACGTTACGTATGTTGAAACGACGCTGTATATCCTTGGTAACGATGGCTTCCATCAAACTTTGTACATAGCCACGCTTGTTGCGCATATTTTGCATCTCAGGAAATCCTCCATCGGCGATGTAGTCCAAAAAGGCTCGCTTTCTTTCAGCGTCAGCCTTGGTGGTGATGCCAACAAGGTCAACATGATGAAACATGCAATATTCATAAAAGGAGAAAGGGAACAAGTGAATCTCATTGTAACGTCCTGTGAGATGAGTGGCAAGCTCGCCACTCAACAATTTTGCATTGCTGCCAGTCACCACTAAATGTAAATTGCTGCGGAGCAGGCGATTGACAAATAAGTGCCATCCATCTACATCTTGAATCTCATCTAAAAAAATATATTTGATATCCGTGCCATACACTTGATAGATACAAGAGAGAACGGTATTCAAGTCTTCTGTTTTCAACTTTGCCAAGCGATCATCATCAAAGTTGGCGTACCCATATTTTACATGATGCTCCAATAAAACCTTATGACAAAGTGTTGATTTGCCACTTCGTCTTACACCGATAACCACTTGTGCAAGCGGACTATCTAATTCAAAAAGGTTTTCTTCATATCGGCCGACCCACTTTTGGGGTTCATAACTTTGAACATATTCCTGTTGCTCAGCCAAGACTTGCAATATCACTTTTTCATCTACCATAATTGCTCTATTTGAGGATTATTTCTTATTTCGATTGCAAAAGTATAATAAAATCTTTAAAATCAGAAGGTTATTATACTTAAACTTTGCTAAAATGCATATTTCCGTCCTCTAAACTTTGCTAAAATGCATATTTTTATCCTCTAAACTTTGCTAAAATGCATATTCCTGTCCTCCTGTGTGTCTTATACGTGAAAAAGTTGTCACCTTTAGGATGGTTAAACTAAATATGTTAC
>JAJWAL010000107.1:0-10486 GCA_021618535.1 Segatella copri
GGTCGTAACCAAGATACTTAATCCTCCACGGTATCGTTAGGATCGATGAAGGCATCGTTGTTGATTTCGCTACCTTCCTTCTCTATCACAGCCCAGCCGTTGCCGTTCTTCTTGTGAATCTTCTTGAATCCAAGACGCTTCATCACGTTACCGATGTTCTGGTTGTTCAGGTTCTGGCGAAGGGCAGGGTTCACACCTATCCTCTCCAGTATCTCAGCACTGTAGCGGAACTTGATAAACTGTAGCGGCGTATCTGGCTCCGGCACCCGGTAGTAACGGAGTATCTGCTCCTCGGCATAGTTGGCTACCATGAAGAGGCGGTTGTGACTGCGCATCAGTTCGATGTCGTCCCTCGTCAACCAGTATGTCCACTCCAGGGACTCGCCCCTAGGATGGCTCATCACCTCCTGACCCAGTGCCACAGCCTCGGCAAACACGTGGTCGTAGTCTATCGGGTGCTCTATCGGACTCTCGATGCTCTTTACCAGCCACGGACAGTAGCGGCGGTTCTCCTCGTCGGTGATGAACTGCTGGTTGTTGGTGGTGCCGCAGAGCGATCCGCGGTGGGGCATTTCCGAACGGTACTTGTCGTAAGGTCGGCGGATGGAGAATGTCACCTTGGTCATGTTGCTCTTGAAGGCGCTCAGGTTCTTGCCGAATACCATCTCAAACTCGTCGAGACAGAGCAGAGCCTTGCTGCTGAAAGCCTCCATAAAGTCCTTGTCGGTATAGGCGCCCGTCGAGTCGTTGAGGAAGTACTGACGCAACTGTGGGGGCAACAGCATGTGGAAGAACGTGGTCTTGAAGATGCCGCCCTTGCCCACGAAGATGAGTATCATCTGGTTCACCACCTTCAGCGTTACCCATGCCACCACCATCGCCACCAGCCACTTCTTGAAGAAATAGCGGAAGAGGCTCTGCGTATGCTCGTTGTCGGGCAGGTTCTCCACCTCGATGCGGTCGGCGAGCTGGTCGATGTAGTCGGGATCCTCTCCCTTTTTCCATTTCGGCAGACTGCGCAGGTAATCGTCCAAGGGGTCGAACGGCTCGCTGAAGTCGCTGTTGATGATGTTGTGCAAGGTCTTCTCTGAGAGATGCAGTCCCGACTCGTCCATCTCGCTCCAGATGGAGTTTTCGATATTGTCGTCGATGCGTACCCAGTCAGGATACTTGCCGTCTAAAACGAAGCGGCTCTCCACCTCGTAAAACCCCGTCAGCACGTTTCGGCGGAACAGATAGTGGGTGAGTAGCCACTGCTTGATGCCCCTTACCGATGGCTTGGCGCTACGCCCCTCGCCATGGCGATAGAAATGCCAGATACCAAACTTGTTCAGATGCTTGTAGCGAGACTTGATGACAGAAGCCGTATCTTCGTAGCTGGTGCCAAACTCACGGTCGGCGTAGGTCAGAACTTCTTCCTGCGGGATGCCATAGTAGATGCAGATGTCGGCAAAGTGCCATACGTACTCGTTGTGATGCTCAGGCTCGAACCGATAGCCCCACAGGTCGAGCAGTTCCTTGATATGGGAAGCTGCCTCCTCGATGGTAGGCGTACCCTTGTCGCCTGACTTCGCCTCCTCTTTCACCTTGCTGCTTCGCTTTCCTCCCTTGGCGTTTCGCCTGGCAGAATACTTCGCCTGCAATGCCTTCTTCGTGTAGAGGGGGTTCAGATCCTTCGGTCCCAAGGCAAAAGGCTCGGCATCCCAACGGAAATAGGCATCCGGGTCGTAGGCAAGACCGGCGCATCGGGTGATGTCTACACACTGCTTGTCGGGAGCGATACCCAGAAGCTGGGTGTAGTAAGCCATCGCCTTCTGCAGCACGGCATCGAAGAGTTCCAGCACGCTGATGTCGTCGTCATCTACAGGATGGTAGGCACAGAATACTCTGAATCCCCTGCCGCTCACGGTGACATACTCTACCATCGTATGATTGTCGCCTCTCACCAGTTGGATAAGCTGCTCCATGTTTTCCTTCTTCACATGGTCGAAGTCGAGCTGGAACATGTAGGTAGGTTTGAGGAAGTCGGCAAGTTGTCTGCCGTAGCCGTTCATGAGTGCCGAAACCGTGATGGCAGGCATCTCAGGCTTGTACTGGTCGGCAAACTGCTTGCTGATGGCGAGACGCTTGCGGTAAGTCTCGGTCATCATTCGAAGCTCAGGGCTAGAGGTAATCACGCTCTTGAGATACAACCAGTCGGCGAGTGGATGGCTCTCCGAAGATTTGATACAAGGGAAGTACGATGGCATCGTGGCAGTCCCATTCATGCTGTTGTTGTTTGGTTCTTTTTCCATTTGATTAAAATTGTCTGTTGTTATATACTATTCAATCGTTTCCAACGTTCTCTAAGAAAGAGTGTGGGTGAACACTTAGCGATGTAGTCGGTGAAGGGTGAACCCTGATGCCAACCTTTAGCGTTAATAATGTGTTAAAAACACTATATAACCCATTATAATAGAGACTCTTATGTTTCTAGCATGCGCTGTATATACAAAGTTCTTTTTACTAGGGTTCACCCCTGAGCCGAAAAGGTGAATGCTTGGGGCAAGTGTTCACCCCACTGTTCACCAATCGGTAACTGTCAGCAAAGATACGACAAAAGAGCGATAGAGAAAATCGAAAATTACCACATTGTGGTAAAAATAAATAATTTAAGTATTAAATTTTTTAAAAAAAATAGAAATGGAAAAAAGAAATTCCTTCTTTCTGCCGATGAGAAGTTGAAGCTCGCGGCTGAGATTTCGTCGAAGACTGCTGAGCAGCGTTTCGACAAGTTGTCAAACCGGTTAGTGAAGTCTGCCAAGCACATTTATTCAGAGAAGGCGATTTATCATGAGTTGACCGAAGGCATGCGTGCCTGGGTGTTGAAGAAGAGTGACATCAAGAAAGCGTTTCACCTGACTCGCAGTTTCTTCACTCATTTGAACAAGGGCGAGCATATGTTGCTCTCCGAGTTTGTTCGTTTTACCAATTGGATTTTCACCCATTATGCTAGCGAGGAGGTTCGCCTGAAGGTATGGATGGGTATTGGCACGGTGTTGTTCTGTCACACGAAGGAGAACGCCGATTACGGTTGGCATCCTTTCTCCCGTCCTCTCGACCAGATTTTAGAGGACATGGTAGAGAAAGAGGTGAAGAAGCGAGTAGAGAAGGAGTTAAGAATTCGCGCCTTGAAGAAAGCCCAGGATGAGATAGGAAAATACTGATTTCATTTTTTTAGATTGATTTAGAACCATTAAGGCGCCGCCTTCCTGCTGGCGAAAGCTGGCGGGAAGGGGTGCTGTAAAACCAAAAGCTGTAGAGTCTGGAAGTAGTTTGAATCCGTGAGAGCCGTGTGAGCCTAATTAGATTGCTTCCATATTATTATTATGTTACTGAAGTTTCGCAAGTGAATAAATATCAACTTGCGAAACTTTAGTTACTACTTATCATGGTGGTATATTACCACCTTTACCGGTGGTAAAGTATCAGATAAAATTCGTCTTAGATTTGCCTTTATCCTTTCAGCTGCTGTAACTGACTCTCCGACAATCCTGTTATTTCCATCACCGTGGCAGCATCCATACCATTCGCCAGCATCTTTCTGGCAATCTCAAGGCTTCGCTTGTTCATGCCCTTCTCCATGCCCTTTTTCATTCCTTCAGCCAGGCCCTTCTCCCTGCCTTCAGCCAGGCCCTCTTCTTTACCTTCTCGCTTGGCGGTATCAATCGAATTCTTGATATCACGATATGCCATCTTGCTGGCTTCATACTCCCGCTGCTCCTGTGGAGTGAATTTTGCAATCTCGGCTTCTTCGAAGAGGCGGTCGAAGACCTTGTCGCACAAGGCCTTAGGGCGCTGAGTAAGCTTATAGAGGTTCTTTAGGGCATAGAGCCACTTGTCGTAGAGCGTTTCCAACTCGTCCAGCGATTTGTTGAACTTGGCGATTTCCACGTAGATAAACTCCAGCTTATCGTAAAAAATCTTGTGCGTGGCAGTATCGCACAACTGCACATGATGGCGGATTTCTTCCTTATTGAAGGCTTCCTCGTTCATATTGAAGTTGAGCAGGGCAATGGTGTAGATATGGTTGAGTTTGAAATCCCACTCATTACCCTTGGGAGCCTGCTCACGGATAGGGAAGGTGGAATAGAACAGGGCACGGTCCTTGAAGTATGTCTGGTATGCATTCTGCATTTCCACGATAAACTTCTCGCCGTTTTCTCCTTCGCAATATACGTCGAAGATGGCCTTGCGGTCGGTATATACATCTCCCACGTGCTCCGGGTTCAGATACTTCACGTCCTTAACAACCTGTCTTCCGTTGAACAAGCTGTTGAGGAAACAGATCAGCAAATCCTTGTTGGGAGCTGATCCGAAAATTCGCTTGAAACCGAAATCGGTCAACAAACTGATATATCTTTCTTCTACCTGCTTCATAATCCCAATGTTATTAATATTTCTATTGCATCAGCAAAGTTACGATTTTATTTTCATACCTGCAAGAGTTTTCTGATAAAATTACGCAAGAATCTGCTGAATAGCTTTAAATGAGCTATTTATGAGTGTTTCGTCTCAATAGAGGTAATGATTTGGCAACGGTTCTAATTTCTGCAATATGCGAACGTTTGCTGTCAAACAACTCTTTTCTAACCTTAACATTGCAAAAATACTAATAAAAAGTTACATTACTTACAAAATCATTTTATATTTAGGATTTCTTATCATTTCATTTACTTATATAGACAAGTCTACCAACAATATTAATTTGATTATTGATGCTTGAGCTTTAACAAGTTTCTTAATTTTCTTTCCCATCCATTCGCTTCCATATAAGAATCAGGAATGTTTGGTATGAAAAGGAGAAAATTGTTGAAATAATCTATGGTATTATAGACCATGAAGAAGAAAAAAGCAATTATACTTGATATTATTTTCATATTACGAAGTTTATATTGGCTGTTTCAACAACATTTCCATGAGAAGTGAATAAATTTTACTTGATTCTGAAGACTATTCTAACCTTAAATCCCAAGGCATGTATCTACGATATGTAGCCAAAGGCATTTCCGTGCCATCATACTCTTGTATAGAAAGCTAGAGCTTAAACCATTGAAGGACGTGCTGAATGAGTTGTTAGATATTTACTTTCCCTTCATCGGAAATAACAAGCCCACGACTTTTCAACAGAGTCATCAAGTCTGCCTCTGTCATATAATGTTTCATGAAGTGCGGTAATCTTTCCATTAGCGTATTTTGAGAGTGAACGTATATAAACAAAAAAGCCCCACGCATTTGAGCATCGTTGAGAGGCTTGGTGGGAACTGACGATGCAAAGATACAAATAATCATTGATAATACAAACTTTTTAGCAGGAAAAATTACGAAAAGTGGAATTCTTTGACATATTTATATTTGATAATGTTAAATCGAACCTTAAAATCATACTTTTCCTGCCAAATCTAGTGGTTTCCAAGATAAAAGTGTTATCTTTGTAACGTCTATACCCATACCGAAAGCCCCGATGGGCAGAGGTTGGGCAGACATATATACATATAAGGCGTAACTGTACGCTTTGGTTTTGACGCAGTAAGAATCTGGCAGTTCGACAAAGTTGTCAAGAACAAAGCAACGGGAACGCCTCATGAGGTGTATTGTATACAGCCCTCATTGACTTCGAGCGATTTTGTCGTTCGTTGTCAAGAGTGTTTTCTATATACGTACACAGGCGTGGGGCTTTCGGCGTTGCTCGTTTCGACAACTTGGGCGATGCCAGAGCCTTTACTGCGTGGAACGAGTGACAGGATTGGCTCCACGTTTTCATTTGTATATATACTAACCTTTTGTAAAACAAGCCAACATGGTAGCCATTGGTAAAAAACATTTATAACATGGCAATATCAAGTATTGAGCATCGAGGCAGTTGGTATGATGTGTTCGATGCACGAGGCAAAAAAGCAAAAACTATTTCTGATAACATCGGAGAACTGATGGGATGGAGCGACAGGTTCTTTATTGTAATGATAGGTGCATGGTATGACACCTACGATGAGCAAGGCAGAAGAATCAAAAGAATTTCAGCAAACATCGGCAACTATGTATCTATCTGTGCAGACCAGTTTATTGTAAGACGTGGCGCATGGCTTGACACATACGACGCTTGGGGAAAGAAAATAAGCACTCGTACAGCAAGATAAAATTTAGTAACCAATAAACTCTCCACTGTCATAATGGGGAGTTTGTTTTTATGACACCAGAAAAATAGCTCTTTTATGGAAAACAAAAGATTCTTCACATACACAGCAATTGCTGCCTGTATGATATGTGCTATTGCGGTAGCTTTCAATGTTTTTACGGATTTTGAATTGCCAGGCAGAATCATGGCTGCGATATTAGGTGTTGTCATTACGGCAACCATAACACAGGTGCTTCTTCAGGGACAAACCCAAAAAGAGGGAACGTTGAAACGAGATTCTAAAATATTCGAGGAAAAATTGAAAATATATCAGAATTTTCTCAACAGTCTCTACAAAGCCGTAAAAGACGGAAAATTAACTGACAGTGAGAAGATGGAGCTCCAATTCCAGACATCTCTTGTAGCCATGCATTGTGACCCTAAATTCATCAAGACTATAAGTGACGCAGTAAATGGCGTGATAAAAAGCACTTGTCCAAACAAAGGTGATGAACATACTCCGCAGACAGCACTAATAGCCAGTCTGTTTGATGTGGTAGAAGCATTCAGACAGGATTTATATCCTGATGAATTTGAAAAATTCGACAAAGAAGACAGGGACTATGCTATCAAGAAATTTGACGATGCATATCAAAATGCAAATGAGGGTGAAGATTCCCCAAAGGAGCATCTCGTTGTTGATGTAAATTTGCTTTCTAATATATCAACGCTAATAACGCAAGCAACAACTCAAAATAGCCCAGAACTTGCTGACGACAATAACCCAAAGGCAAATAGCATAGAGAAAGAAAGCACAGGCAATCTTGGGAGTTTATGGGAAAAAGCTATTGAAAGATGGGAAAACGCAGGATGGACAGTAAACCCCGAGCCGATAACCGAGGAACGTCCTTTGTGGCTGAAGAGGGAAGATGGTGTTCTAGGCGAAATATACATGGGATTTCATGATGGTCATTACTATTTGGAGGCGAGTTATGAGAATGATTCCAATTTCTCACAATGCCTGAAATGGAAGAATGGAGGTCGAAGAAGATATGGAGAATGGTGGGAATATCCGCCATTATGTTTTGACACTCCACAAGGAGAATTCTTGCAGAAATTTGAATCTTCCTTAGAACTACGGAAGTATATTATAGACAAGGTGGAATACCTGCAATCTGTCATCATGAAGAATGATCTTACAACCCGTTGGATGAAGGCTGTAGGCAAGCAGAAAGACTGGTATTTGTTCACTTGGTATTGGTCTACTCTTGCCTGTGAATACCAGAATGATGCGGAAGGGAAAATCTATATGGATACTATGCCTATTGAGGGTAAGGAATCAGCAATCATTCAGTTGGGCAATAGGGCTAACGACAGAGAACTGCTCAAACAAACTTTGAATGGAATCGGATTGGCAGACAGAATCAGCGAAATTCAAGAAGACTGCTTCATCAACTTGGAAGAAACAGGCTCGTTAGATCCAAAGGTCGTAGGAAACAAACTGCAGCATTGGATAAAACTGATATCCGAATCTGTACCATCATCCGCCAATTGACTAATAGAAAAAGATTTTTCGAATATGAAAAGTTTTGCAGCAATTGACTTTGAGACAGCCAACCAGCACCGCTCCAGCGTGTGCAGTGTTGGAGTGGTAGTTGTGCGCAATGGCAAGGTAACGGACAAGCTGTATCGGCTGATAAAGCCGACTCCCAATTTCTACACTTACTGGTGTACAGAAGTGCATGGAATGACCAATGCGGACACTGATGATGCTATGGATTTTCCAGAAGTATGGGCAGAAATTGCACCGCATATCCAGGGCTTACCATTGGTTGCCCACAACAGTTCGTTTGACGAGAGTTGCCTGAAGGCTGCATTTGAGGCATACGACATGGAATATCCTGGGTATAGATTCTACTGCACATGCCGTGCTTCAAGAAAATTGTTGGGGGACAAACTTCCCAATCATCAACTTCAAACTGTTGCCGCATATTGTGGATATGACCTCACCAAACATCACCATGCAATGGCTGATGCGGAAGCTTGCGCTGCCATTGCAATTAAACTCATAGACTTTTAAATGTTTTCATTATGGACGCTTCAACAACTATAAATCAAATGCTGTCGGGCAACAAAATCTTTGTCCCGACTTATCAAAGAGCATATTCCTGGGAAGACAAGCAGATAAAGCAGTTTCTTGTGGACTTGCAGGATTATGTAGAGAGCCATACGGCATCAAGTTATTATTTCGGACATTTTCTGTTCGAGGATAAAGGCAGTCGCAATTTTGCCATCATTGACGGTCAACAGCGTCTGACCACTATTACTATATTCATCTCCGCCATCTACAGAAGATTGGAAGAGTTGGCAGGGGCTTTGTCTGAGGATGACGTTTTTCTTTATGGCACTCTTGTGAAAGTCGGACAAACCTACAGATTCTCTACTGTTGATTACGACAATCAATTGTTCCGTGACTATGTCATCAATAAAGTAAAAACTGACCGTAATGGGTTGGAGACAGAATCACAAAAACGTATTGTTGCGGCTTACGACTACTTTGTGAGTCAACTGAACACCTATGACGAGGAGTCATTGCACGATATATTAGACGCAGTCGTAAATGCCACTTGCACCACGCATACAGTAAAGGACGAGGCTGAAGCCATCCAAATGTTCATCTTCCAAAACAACCGTGGCAAAAAACCGTCCAATCTTGAAATAATCAAAGCACAATTTCTGTACAACATTCATCTTTATTGCGCATCAGAGGATGAGAAAACAGAGTTGATAAGTGAGGTAAAGAATCGCTTTGAACACATCTACAAATCAATATCAAAGATAGAAGACAATATCGATGAGGATGATATTCTCACATACACTTTGCGTGTGTACTTCAATAGCCTGGATGCAAGCAATGCCTTGCAAAAAGTGGATGAGGAATTAGGAAAAGATGATTCACGCATCAATTTCATTCGCAGTTTCACCCATTCGCTTGCTGATAGTTTTGAACAAATGACCGTTTTCTTCCACAACGAGCAAACGGATATTATGGCACACACACTGTGGATTATCGGCCAGCCTGCTATTATTTTCCCATTTGTAATCAAGGCTTATAGCAATGGCGTTTCTGATGACGATTTCAGATTATTAGCCAAGGCTCTAACCTCTATATTCTTGCGTCACAGAGTTATTGGTACACGCGCTGTTCTCACATGGAGATTGAATGATGTCTTCAAGAAATTTGAAGGTGACGTTCATGCTGTTGTCAATCATATAGAATGGATGAAGACTACAACTGACGGAGGGTGGGATTATTGGAACAACGTGGAGTTCAAGCGTATGCTTGAAGGCAATTTCGATGGAGGGCATGGCATTGCCAAAATCATCCTTTGGCTTTATGAGAATCACCTCATAGAAAAGGGCAAGTCTGGCTATGGGTTGAAACGTTATGATGCTGTTGAGAAATCTCAGTGTGAGCATATTGCTCCAAACACAGAAAATCAAGATGCCAATAGTGGCTATTGTCCATACGATGATGAATTTAGAGAGTCGTATCTAAATTGTCTCGGAAACTACTTGCTGCTTTCTGGCCATCATAACGAATCTATCGGAAACACTACTTTTGAAGCTAAACGAAACACCTATACCCAGTTACTCCAGCAACAGGAAATTCGTAACATGACGGAACAGGATCATCTTTGGGACAAGGCTAAAATTGACAAAAGAAAAGAGCTTATTGTTGATTTTGTGATGGCAACATTCTAACTAATTATGACCTCAATGGAAGTCTACACCTTCCATTGAGGCTGCATATCTATCGCTTTATTTTTCGTCCGCACTTGGGCTTTACCATCCGAGTTGCTTGCCGCACACCGTCTTATCAATTCTATCTCATCTTCGTCCTTCTCACGTCCCCAATCCTTGGTATCGCTACCGCCACCTCCTTGGCTTTTTGCGAAGTTGGTAGCTTCGTTGACGTAGCCGATGTACAGGTACATTGCACAATAGATAATTTTATCGCCATGATTGATAAAATCCATTGCAAAGCTATCGTCAAATAGGCTGCTGTCGTGAATGCTCGTCATACGTGGATAGATGTCTGCTATCTCTGCCAACGCCTTCATGTCAGCCTGTGCCCAAATTTTATTGATCATCTGTTGCGGCAGAAATATAAACTAAATAATAGGAGATAAGATTATGGCATTAGCAATTAGTGGTATCCCAATGCTTACAGGTGATGAGGCTTTAGCTTTCAGAGAAAAAGCTGAAGAAACATTGAAGAAGCGTGGTAGCATAGATTTCTCAAAGCAACGTGCTGAGATGAAGGCTATT
>JAJWAL010000108.1:0-10263 GCA_021618535.1 Segatella copri
ATGTTATTGGCATTCGCAACCATATAGCACATGGCTATTTTGATATTGATGGAGATATAGTGCTAGATGTCATCAAGAACAATCTCGATGACTTGTTAGCAGCCATCGAGTATTTTATAGCAAAATTCTAGAGTCTGTATAGTAACCTCTCTACCCCCCACCCCCTGAGGGACAGAAGCCTCTAGCATCATAAGAAACCCGCAAGCAGCACGCCCTGAAGGGGCAGAAGCTCCTAGCCCTGTAAGGGCGTTACCAATCCTCCTGCCGAACTGCATGCCGACTATTTCAAGAAGCGCAAGGCTCTTGATTATGAAACTGATAAGACATTGGCGGAGATACAACGTATCTTGGGGATAAATGTGAATGTGGACGAATTGTAAAATATGGGGCGGTGTCCCACAAATTATGAAAAAGGATTGAATAATATGGAAAAATCTGCATTAACAAACATAACAGAAAAGCTGACTCAATCAGAGAAAATCTTTGTCTCTGACTTGAAGCTTTTAGCCGGGGAAGCACGTCGGCAAGCCTATCGCAATGCAGACCATCTATTGGTGGTTCGCAATTGGCTTATCGGTTAGCATATCGTGACACAGGAACAAAAAGGAAAGGAACGTGCGCAATATGGCAAACATGTCATCGAATTGGCCTCCCAAACCCTTACAGAAGAATACGGCAGAGGATTCGGACTGACAAGCATAAAGAACATGCGCTCTTTTTACCTGATGTTCAGTAAATTACAATTTGGTCAAGCAATGCTTGACCAATTCAAACTCACAGACAAACCAATTCGTCAAGCACCGCTTGACGAATCTACGATACCATTCTATCCTAACCTATCATGGCTTCACTATGAACGCTTACTGCGTGTAAAAGATGCGGATGCAAGGTTGTGGTATTTGAAGGAGGCGGCTCGTGAGCAATGGGATTACCGTACCTTACAGCGTAATATCTCCTCACAATACTATTATCGTTTGTTGCAAACCCCTGAACATCTGCGTAAAGAGGTAAGTGACGAGATGCGTTCGCTGACTTCAGATTTCGAAAAAGACAAACTCTCTTATCTCAAGAATCCTGTGATAGCAGAGTTCTTAGGATTACCACAGAACCCTGCCTATAGTGAATCAAAACTGGAAACTGCCATTATCGACCATCTGCAGACTTTCATCATGGAGTTGGGCAAAGGCTATGCGTTTGTGGCTCGCCAACAGCATATCAAGACGGATATGGGCGATTTCTATATCGACCTTGTGTTTTACAACATCATCCTAAAGTCCTATCTCATTATTGATTTAAAGACTACGCAGATAACTCATCAGGATGTGGGACAGATGGATATGTACGTCAGAATGTATGACGAGTTGAAGAAAGAGGAAGGCAATAATCCTACTATCGGTTTGGTTCTGTGTTCTGACACTAGCCAAGACCTTGCACGTTATTCCATATTGAAAGACAGCAAGCAGCTCTTTGCCGCTAAGTATCTTACTTATCTTCCTACAGAAGAAGAGTTGAGCCGAGAAATCCGTGAGCAGAAAGAGTTTTTTGAATTACAAAAGGGAAAAGAGGCAGAAGATGAAGATTAGATTAATATGTATACTTGTAGTTTTGCTCTGTTGCTTTGTTAGCCGGGCACAAACGGTTGGCTACTCCTACAAGCCATTGGCTGCAGAGGGTTGCAGCATGAAATATAGTGTCACAAGGCAGGATTCTGTTTACTATATCATTGCCACAGTAAAATCAGACAGATTGACTTTCTTGAAAGAGTCAACAATGCTCATCAAGAATTTTGACGGCGAAGTGATAAAGCTACAAGGCTCACTAATTAGCAATGGCTCAGAATCAGCAGGTGTACTAATAGGCAACATCGTTTGTCCCGTAACGGAAATCAGTTCTATGGCTCAATTCAAAATCACGCCAGAACAGTTTGAGAAGATAAAGGACGGCATTGCCAAGGTGCGCTTATCCACAATTCCGATTGAACATGAGCGTACTTTCAGAAAAGACAAAATAGGAAAGAAATTGTATCTGTTCTATCTCAAAGAACGAAACAAGGACAACAACTTTTAACGACACATTGACATTTCATTATAAACAATGAACGGCAAACAATTAAAGAACAGCATATTACTATGGGCGATACAGGGAAAACTTGTACCGCAAGCCCCAAATGACGAATCAGCAAGC
The DNA here is from genome assembly GCA_021618535.1 of Segatella copri. Taxonomy (GTDB): domain Bacteria; phylum Bacteroidota; class Bacteroidia; order Bacteroidales; family Bacteroidaceae; genus Prevotella; species Prevotella copri_O. Next base: position 2,185 of record JAJWAL010000108.1, read on the forward strand.
GTTTTGCTTGATAAAATTCACCAAGAGAAGAGATAATAGATGCAGCCAAGGAGAAATTCTATCTAGAGGAATTTGCCTTATCAGCTAACGACAGGATAGGCTAATATATTATAAGATACTGAGTCCACTTGAAAAAGTCCCGAATCATATTTTTTGTCTTTGTAACTTATTGACAATCAATGGCACGTTTTCGTAAAATGACTTTTTCAAGTAGACTCAGTTAATAAGATTAGCCAATACTTACTACCTTTGAAAAATTGAATCCATATGCCATTCCAAAAAGGCTTTATCTGGCTTATGTTCAACAGGCAGAACTAATTGTTTATGATCTATACTACCAAAATATTTTTCAAAATAGCACTTGCTTTCTTGCTCTAATATGCGTGGCGAAAGAATAACCTTATATTCTTGATCGAAACCAATCAACCCCTTATCAAAGGCACTATCATAAAGCGAGGACAAACAAATTCCATTTGACGGATTCAATCGTTCCTTTTCATCCATAGCCCAAGGTTTGATGTGGCTTGCCACTAGAAGTTCAGGAACATCTATCCCCGTAAGAGCACATTTCCCTGAATAATTTGAGAGGATAAGAGAGCGAAATATCGACTGGTTCACCCTTGTTTTTACTGCCCTTACCTTGTCTTCACCCTGTAAATTTTCTATATCTTTTAACTCAGCTACAAACTTTTCATCAATAGTTGAATTCTCAAGTTTTGCCAGAATCTTCTCACTCTCAAAGAGTAAGGCTTCACGATCATTATAAAATTCATCCCAATAGGGCTGACATTGTACTTTACCAGCCTCCAGACCATGGCGGCCTGTTGAGATTATATATGGATCACACGCCGCAAAATTAGATAACCGCATTGCAACAGAATTATTTGTTCTACCCATCAATGCAGCTAACTCCTTCACTTCTTTGGTTCCTCGATTGAGTTTTCCAAATGGCAGTTTATAATAGAGATTTAGTACTACAATGTACTCATCTCTTGTCCAAAGTGTTCCTTTTTTCATAATCAACTTACGTTTAATCTTGTAAGATACATTCCACTACCCCAACATCCGCTGCAGCCCAGTTGAGCCCTTTCAGCTCTTCTTTGCTGCACCACTTGCTATCAGCGTGCTCACGCCTCTTAAACCCATCAGCATCGCCTTTTGGCGTACACAGAAAGGCAGTCATGGTTATCGAGAAATCAGGATACTCGTGATTCACAGTTACCAACTCCTCTCCTACTTCTACAGGATACTCCATCTCCTCCATCAGCTCACGAGCCAACGCCTGTTGAGGAGTTTCACCAGGCTCTATCTTGCCACCAGGAAACTCCCATTTATAGCTGGTATACTCAAACTTTGTCTTGCCTTTCTGCATGCAGAGATACTTGCCATCATGGCAAACCACGGCTGCTACCACATTATAATGTTTCATTGTTCTTATCTCCTATTTAAAACTATACATTTGCCAAAGTTGCTGCATATTCGTATACAGAACCAGGCATTGGAGTCTTCAGATTCCAAACGATCTGCATCGGCTTATTGCCCTCAAAACTATCAAGAGTAACCTTGCCAAGATAAACATATCCAAGGGTACGATACTTGTTTTCAGCAGCATTTCTCTGCTTTCTTACAAACAGCAGCATTTCTCGCGAACCCTTTATATAACTTTGACCGGTAGGCGATTCCTGTCTGACTGAGTTTTGAGTTTCCCAGTGAAACTTAACAGCGGTCTGGGCAAAGTCCTTATAGTTAGTATTTGAGCCCTCTTCTCTATCCTTGATGACATCTACAAACATCGCTTCCATAGGGATTCCATTCAGCGTATTACGTTCGCAACCCTCTCGGCTTGGTGACATTTTCTGCAAAGTTGAAGTCTCGATGGCTACCTGTATCTGCGCTTTGGTATACACTCCGTGAAGTTTCAATGGGAACGAATCTCTGAAAGCAGAATTATCATCCTGCTCCAATGCGTTGCAGCGAGACATCAATATCTCTGTTAGCTGACATACCTCATCCGCAAAAAACTCATCCTCGCTTAACCTATTGAACATCAGCTGCAAGCTATCATATTCACCAGCAGAGATATACAGATCATAATATAACATCAATGCCATCTTCTGCTCCCTTGGAGTCAGCGATCCCTCGCTCACCTTAAAACGGCGAGCAGCCAGATTATGGATAAAACTGAAGTAAGAATACGAATCGGTAGAGAACCATTTCTTGCTCACGGCACGAGATAATTCTACATTAAGTTCCGACTCCTTAGTAGTTACTCCAGCCAGGCAGCAGAGGCTATTCCAGGTTGTGCCATTATAGAGCTTTTCCAGAGGCACATGAGTGAGTCTGAGGAAAGAAGCAAGTGATAATGGTTCGCTGAATTTCTGCTCAAACTGCTTGATGGTCTGAATGATTCTAGTCTTCTTAAAACTATTAATATAGCCATTGATATTCTGAATGATATACTCCTTTGCCTTTGGCTCTAACTGGATGGTACAGCCCAAAGGAAGATGAGGAAAATCCTTTTCCACCTCTTCCTTCACGCTCATGGATGTTCGCCCCATCAACGCACGGAACCGGTCCATATAATTGAACTCGGCACGAGAATGACCTACGAAATCCAAGACCGTAAGATACTTCTTGTCTTTGGCTTTTCTCAGACCACGACCAAACTGCTGCAGGAAGATGGTCAAACTCTCTGTCGGACGAAGGAAGAGCACTGTATCTATCGCAGGAATATCGATACCCTCGTTAAACATATCTACTACAAAAAGATAGTTAATCTTCTTCTCTGCCAAACGTTTTATCTCGACATTTCTATACTTAGAATTCTCACTCGTCAGAACAGCTGACTTCAAGCCAGCCAAGGTAAACTTGGCATTCATGTAGTTAGCATGCTGCTGGTCTACACAGAAGCATAAAGCTCTAACATCGTTATAGTTAGGCAAATATTTCTCTAAGGTTTTGAAGATAATATTGGTTCGTAAATCGTTGTTGGTATATATTTTAGAGAGCTCTGAAGCCACGAATCTGCCTCGCTCCCATTTCACCTCAGACAAATCTACAGAATCGGTGATGCCGAAATAATGGAATGGAGACAGCAGGCGATTATTCAGAGCAGTATCCAAACGTATTTCTGCCGAAATCTGATGATTGAAGTATTGGGTAATATCGTTGTTATCCATTCGCTCAGGCGTGGCGGTAAGACCCAAAAGTACCTTCGGCTTAAACTTATGCAGAATCTTCTGATAGGTATCTGCCACGATATGATGAGCTTCATCAAACACGATATAGTCATAATAATCATCTGGCAGCTGGAGCTTGTCCAATCTGTTATTCAGCAAATCCTTTGATGCAAAGAGATGCGAATACGAAGAGGCTTCATGTCCACCATACCACATATCACCGAAATTCGGATCTCCCAATACCGCACGATAGGTAGCACAAGCCTGTTTGATAATCTCTTCACGATGCACCACAAAAAGGAAATTAGCCTTTGTATGCTGCTCTTTAAAACGCTTATAGTCGAAAGCGGCAATAACGGTTTTACCGGTACCGGTGGCAGCAACCACCAGGTTTCACCAGTTGTTATGGTAACGGCGTTCCTTCTCCAGCCTGTCAAGGATGTCATTCTGATATTCTTTGGCTTGCATCAAATCGAGCACCGAATAATCTATTCCTTCAGAAGTCTGAGCGTTCTTATCGAGCGCCTTGTTCAAGCGCTCGCTATCCCGATTCAGATTGAAAGTTTCGAATACATCTTGTTCCCAATAGGTATCAAATGTATTCTTCACGGTAGCGAAAATATGCGGCAATTCCATCTGAGTTACCTTCACATTCCACTCCAAGCCTTCGGTCAATGCTGCATGAGAAATATTGGAAGAGCCAATATATGCCGTATGGAAGCCGCTATCGCGCATAAACACATACGCCTTGGCGTGAAGGCGGTCTAAATCACTATGATAAGATATCTTGATTTCGGTATGAGCCAGTTTGGAAAGCTTCTCTACAGCCTTATATTCCGTAATCTGCATGTAGGTAGTGGTTATCACTCTCAAACATCCGCCACGTGCCACAAACTCCTGTAATTCGGGCAGCATCATATTCAAGCCGGACAAACGTATAAAGGAAACCACAATATAAATCTTGTCGGCAGACAGGATTTCTTTCTTCAGCTCGCTAATCATATTTACAGAATTCTTTGCCCCTGTAAAAAGACTACTTTTAGTAAGCGAAGTAAGAGGGGTGATTCGCTGTATATACTTCTGTAAATCAGGATAATCGCACTTCGTCTTATCAATGACACTTGTCAGGATAGAGTTGCTGGCATCTACCAAATCATCCTCGTAGTTCTCGATGGCAAACTTTTCGCCCAACTCCTTTATCACGTCATTGGTAAACTGAATGCACTTTTCTACTCCATTCTCCTGCTGAGCCACATCATCAATCGTACTCTGAATCAAGGCATAAAGATAACGTGAAAGATATTGAATCGCCTCATCGCGACCAATTTCTTTCATTCCTATATGATATATTTTTCTATCATATTTTTCAAGTTTTGCCTTGAAGAGTTGGTTTATGATTTGTTCGTATAATCCAGCCATATTATCTTCTTTATTTGACTTTATTTCTTCTAGCGTGCAAAAGTACAAAAAAGAATCCATTTACATCATCTTTTCTCCTATTTTTTTCGGCTTATTTATCATATTCGGGTCGCCATATAAAGCTTTTGCCCTTTCAGGGCGCCAGGCGTGCGGACATGAATACCCAGGGCGAATGCCCTGGGCTAGGAGCTTCTGCCCCTTCAGGGCGTGAGGGAATAGCAGGGGGCGTGAGGGGATTGGCAGGGGGCGTGAAGGGATTTGCAGAGATGCGTGAGGGAGAATGGCGTTTAATCTGTTAAAAACATCACACGTATGTATAATAAACATTAAATTAAAGTGAGCGTCATAACGCTCAATTTTTATTTGGTTATTTGAATGTTTTTTATTACCTTTGCACGAAATTTTGAAATTATGAAAAAAATGAAGCATATTAACAGCAATCACCTCGACTTTATGAAGAAAAGGTGTTTCGGAAGCTTAGGAGAACTCCTAAGCGAGCTGTGGTATGCTATAATTACTAATAATCGGTCGAGATGCCAGGTATCTGCGACCAAGTATCAACTTAATGCCATATCAACAACCAGAAAGTAAACACAACCTTACCCGCCCCCACACCTTACGATAGTAGGCGCTCGGCAGTTCTCCAGCGGCTTACGCTAAAAACGTTAGCGCAAACACACGCCCTCTGCTAAAATGAGGAGGAAACAATTAATCAACCTAAAGACAACAAAAGAAGATGAAACTTTTTTTTTATAGGAAATTTATTCGCTTCGTAATAAAGCACTTCACCATCGTTATCAACAATACCATACAGATGAATGGTGGACAATACATCGAACACATGAACAACTATCAGGGAAAGGAGGATGAGAAATGTCTGGACAAAGAATGATCATCATGAACGCTGGTAGCTCGTACTTCGAGCATGTGGAGAATTATTATGGCAGCAATGCCTGTGAACAAAACTCATGCAGAAATGCTGTGATGCCGGAAGAGCTGAAAACGGAAAAGGCTCAGAGGATAAAGAACAACCTGATAGAGATAGGCTTGGTAACCGAAAATTTCATGCCCTCAGGACTGTCATCATCCGAAGCTGCCATCCTTGCCAACCAGATAGGTACAGAGTTGAAAATCGATAATATATGGAGCGTATTCGGCAATTATTGGGGGCCTAATCCGAACTCGATGAGAGCCGCCTACAACCGAGGAATGGATCAGAAGAAAACGATTCCCTTCCTCGAAAAAGTGATGCCTGCTATCAGAGGTTAATCTGGCAGGTAGTACTAGTACGCGTACATAGTACGTACTAGGTAGAAGCGAGAAATTTGCCTTACCTTTGCCCCCGGAATTCAGAACCAATGCGGTCTGAGTTTCGGGGGCTTTTGTGTATCTGCACATCAACCATGGTGGGAGCCCCCAATCTTCTAAATAATTTAAAATGATGGAAGTGAAAGCGTATGTGTTCAGTCCTCCTCCTTACAGACGGCTGAGAGTGGTGAAAACGGAAGAGGGGATTACCCCACAAACCAATCTTTTATTAACGAAATAACATGACAGAAACACAACATGTAATTGCACTGAACCCTTATCGCAAGGGCAATAAGGGGAAGGTGTTTTCCAACAGTATGGCGGTGTATGACAAGGTGATTGCATCGCCGGAAATCAGGAAGATGATTCAGCAGATTAGGGGCGAGCTGCCTATCCCGAAGGTGAATGCCAACGATGCACAGGCGGTGAAGAAGGCGCAGGACAGGCTGAAGAGCGAACTGCCTTTCTTCTGTCCCCACTACGGCATTTTCAAGAACAATGTGCGCAGACAGGAGAATGCCCAGCCCGAGAGCTTCATGTTCCAGACTATCATCGACGTGGATGACAGGGAGTATGTAGACAAGGCTATCGAGAAGGCAAGGGAGCTGAACTGCTCTGACAGCATCTGGAACGGCTCGCTGCTGCACCTCTGCTACAGTGCCCGAAAGAAGCTGCACATCGGTATCAGACTGCCGGTGGGAATGACCATCGAGGAGACGCAGAAGGCGTATTGCGAGGCGCTGGGGGTGCCGTATGACGAGAGCTGCATCACACCCGAGAGAATGATTTATCTCACCGATAAGGACTCGGAAATCTACAGGTCGAAGATGTGGTGCGCCGTGCTGAGCGAGAAGGAGATACTGATGCGAAGGCAGGCGTATCTGGACCGCGGACTGACCGTGGACGGAAGAGGGAAAGTTAATAGTCCTCATCAAGTTAATAGTTTACAATTAAAAGTTAATAGCAATGGTAAGAATAATGAAAATAATAGACTATCGGGCAACGACGGCAATCCTGCTGTTTCTGCTGGCTCTGCTGTTCAGCCTGCCCAATCTGGTAATAGCCATGGTGCTGATGCTCCTCATATCGGGGATTCTGGAGGCAATCAGGATGCTGGCGGACTGGGAGCCAGGGAGAAGAACCTGATTGCGTTTGACCTCTTTACGCAGGCTGCCGGACTCGGGGGTATGGAGATTGATACCGTGGGGTCGAGACACTCTTCGCTGCTGGCTATCATGAGCGCCGGTGCTTCGAGGGTGATGGAGGAAGAGGAACTGATGAAGGTGGTGAAGGTGAAAATGCCGAGCTACTATCAGGAGAACGACTGCCATCAGCTGATTCATGACTTCTATGCGAAATATGCTGACAATACGAAGCCAATGTCGAGGGAAGTGATGAGGGTGAATGCGCTTGCGGAGCAGAAGGCCAGCCAGCAAGTTAACAGTTTACAGTTGAAAGTTAATAGGGCGGATGGTAATCATACAGTTCAAAGTTCAAATCTCAAAGTTCAAAGTACCGATGAGGATTATCCTGACCCGCCTGAGATGCCGAAGAAGTTGCCGAAGCTGGTGGCACTGCTGATATCGAGGACGCCGGAAATTTATAAGCCGGCTGTGGCGCACGCTATCTTCCCGCCGCTGGCTACGCATCTCTGGAAGACGAGGTTCCGGTATATTGACAACGTGGAGCACGAGGCGAGACTGATGACGCTGCTGCTTGCGGGTACTGGAGCGGGTAAGAGCAGCGTGAACAGGCCTATCGATTTCATTATGGAGGATATCAGGCTGAGGGATGCTGAAAACCTGAAGCGCGAGAAGGCGTGGAAGGATGAGATGCTGCGCAAGGGTGCCAACAAGGATAAGCGCAAGCGACCTGAAAACCTGATTATCCAGGAGATTGATGCGGATATGACGAACCCGGCTTTCGTGATGAGAACGGCCGAAGCGCAGGAACATTTCCTCTATACTTCGCTCAATGAACTCGACCAGTTTGATGCCCTCAAGGGTACCGGAAGCCAGCAGTTCCGTATCATGTGTCTGGCAGCAGACCCAGGTAATAAATATGGACAAACTCGCGTAGGAACGATGAGTGTAACGGAGCGTGTTACCATCCGGTTCAACTGGAATGCATCTACCACCATCCAGAAGGGTCAGCGTTACTTCTCTAAGGTTCT
>JAJWAL010000001.1:0-77653 GCA_021618535.1 Segatella copri
ACAGTTTCAGTTTTATAAATCGACATAAAATCTTTTAAGCATGCCTTTTCTCGTAAGCCAGACTGTGTTCGTGCTTGTCGATATCATTTTTTGACTTGCTCTTTACCACGAGCCATACACCTGAGAACACGAGGATGGCGGCTATTGCCTGCATACCCTTGAATACGGCGAGCCCCACGATGACACTCACGGTGACCGATACCAGCGGCTGCACATAGTTATATACCGAAACCACGGTAGGGCGCAGGGTCTTCTGACCAATCATCATGCAGATATAGCCCAGATAAGTGCCGAAGAGAACCACGTAGCCCGTTTCCCACCAGGTGCTCATCGGAACATGGGCAAAGTCGATGCTCATCACATGACTGATGGTGAAAGGCCATATCAAGACCGTTGCCCAGAGGAACATCCACTTGTTGATGGTGAAGAGCGAATACTTGGACAGCAGGTTCTTGAAGAGCGACAGGTAGAGGGCGAAGGAAAGCTGAGCCGACATACAGAGCAGGTCGCCCCAGATGTTTCCCACCTTGGCATTGCCAGCCGTAGCACTCGTCATGATGATGATGACGGCACCTGCGCATCCCATCAATACACCGAGCGCCTTCTTCCAGGTGATAGGCTCCTTCAATATCAGGAAGGAGAGAACCATGGCGAAGATAGGCATCGAAGTGGTCATGATACTGGAATTGCTAGGCGAAGTCATGTTCAGACCGATGGTGTAAGAACACTGGTTGAACACGAGGGCGAAGAGTCCGGCAGCAGCAAACTTGAAGATGTCTTTTACTGGAACATGCTCTTTCTTGGTGAAGAGCGAGGTGAGCCAGAAGAGAATGGCACCACCCAATACACGGAAGCTCACCAGGTCGATGCCGTCGATGCCGTGAAGCATGGCATCCTTGCCTACGGGAGCCATCAGTCCCCAGAATGCGCCGGAACAGAAGAGGCACAGGTGGGCGATAAGAGGTCGTTTGTTATCCATTTTTTCCTTATTTCTATTTAAATCTTCCTATTTTTGAATAAAATCGAGTGCAAAGGTACAAAAATTCGAGGAATTTTGCTATATTTGCGGTATATTTTTTGAAACTTAAAGGAGTTAAGAAGTTAAAGAAGTTAAGACAATAGTCTTTTCCCGTTCTTGACTATTAAAGATAGGAGATTATTCTTATGCAGAAATATGCTGATTATATCAAACAGATAGAGATTGAATCTCTCTGGAGCGGTACCAAACATATTCTTTGGAACCTCGACCGCCGTGTCAATATCCTGAGTGGTGTAAACGGCGTGGGCAAGAGTACTATATTGAATAAGGTGGTAAAGGGCCTGGCGGCTGGCGGCGAATTCCCTAGTCACATGATCAAGGGCGTGCATCTGAAGGTGGAGCCGGAGGAGGCAAAGTGGATTCGCTATGACGTGATCCGATCGGTAGATAGACCATTGATGAATGCCGAGATGATCAACAAGATAGACCTCACTCTGGTTACCGAACTCGACTGGCAGCTCTTCCAGCTGCAGCGCAAGTATCTGGATTATCAGGTGAACATCGGCAACCGCATCATCGCTGTGCTTCAGAGCGGCGAACCGGATGCAGCCTTCAAGGCTCAGAAGCTGAGTGAACCGAAGAAGATGTTCCAGGATATGGTAGATAATCTTTTCAAGGATACCGGCAAGACCATCATCCGTACTGCCAACGAAATCCGCTTCAATCAGATAGGCGAGCAGCTTTCGCCTTATCAGCTTTCGGCTGGTGAAAAGCAGATCCTCGCCATCCTCCTCACCGTGCTGGTGGAGGACAATCAACCGTATATCCTCTTTATGGATGAGCCTGAAATCAGTCTTCATTTTGAATGGCAGAAGCAGCTCATCGGTCTGGTGCTGCAGCTCAATCCGAATATCCAGATCATCATGACCACCCACAGTCCTGCTGTGGTCATGGACGGATGGACAGACCGGGTGACGGACGTGAATGATATTACGATTTCGTAATGTTGAATGTTAAGTGTTGAATGTTGAATTTTTCTGCTTATGGCTAAACGTTTAACCGATAATATCAATTCCCAGTTCTTCGAGGCTGCCAACAAGATGACCTCGAAGAAGGCTCGGCGCAAGATTGTGGCTTACGTCGAGAGCTACGATGATGTCTTCTTCTGGCGTTCGGTACTGGGAAAGTTTGAGAATGAAAAACGCTATTTTGATATCATGCTGCCTACCCGTAACCAGCATTTAGACAGAGGCAAGAAGGCTGCTATCTCCAGTATGCTGAAGGGAGTAGGTAGGGATATGATAGCCTGTGTAGATGCCGATTACGATTATCTGCGTCAGGGCTCAACCGAGTCATCCCAGCAGATGTTGGAGAATCCTTACATCTTTCATACCTATGCCTATGCCATCGAAAACTTCCAATGTTATGCCAGGGGATTGCACGAAACCTGTGTGATGGTGACGCTCAACGACCGTCGCATCTTTGATTTCGAGCGTTTTCTTGAGTCCTATTCCCGTACCATCTGGCCCCTCTTCTTATGGCACATGCTGTTCTATGTGCGTCATCGCAAGATGTCGATGCATTTTGATATGGCGGAGTTTGATAAGGTCATCATGCTGCCTTCTGTCCGAATCCAGGATCCTAAATGGGCGATAGATTATTTGGGAAAGAAGGTGCGGGCAAAGCTGTTCCAGCTGGAGCGCCGCTTCAAGAAGTTTAAGGATGAGTTGGATGAAATGGCTCTTTACCTCAACAATCTGGGTGTAAACGAGAGCAATACCTATTTATATATTCAGGGTCATCATCTCTTTGACCTGGTAGTTAGTCCTATCGTCCAGAGCGTCTGCGATGCTTTGCGCAACGATAGGGAGAATGAAATCCGCGACCGTGCCCTCCATTCCGAGCAGGCCCGCACCGAAATGGCATGTTATGAGAATAGTCTGGGCAAGGTGAAGATGATGATGAAGAAGAACACCTTCTACCAGTTCTCTCCCGAATTTCAGAAGATACAGGCGGATGTGGAAAAGTATTTGGAAAGGTAAAAAGGATATTTAAAGGTAAAAGGGTAAAAAGGTAAAAAAGTAAAAAGGTAAAAAGAAAGCAGGCAGATGATATCCCGCCAGGCTCTTTTTACCTTTTTACCCTTTTACTTTTTTACCTTTAAAAAACCTCCAGGAACTTCAGTGTTCCTTCTACTTTCAAAGTCTGGGTAGAAGCAGGAACAACGATGCTCTCGCCGCCCTGAAGCGTAATCTCGTTACCCTCGTTGTCAGTAATCTTTGCCTCACCCTTCAAGCCAATCAGAATCACGAAGCTGTCCAACTCTGAATAATCCAGCGTCATTGGCTCATCGAAATCATAAACGGCTGTGGTGAAGTAAGGGCACTGCACCATGCTAACACCCTGATTCTTGGCAGGAGTGTAGTGCTGGCGATAGTCTGGCAATACGGTGTAGTCGATGCACTCGGCAGCCTCCTTGGTGTGGAGCTGGCGATAGTTGCCATCCTTGTCCTTGCGCTTGAAGTCGTAGATGCGATAGGTAACATCGCTGGTCTGCTGAATCTCGACAACGAAACAGCCTGTTCCGATGGTGTGGATTCTGCCAGCTGGGATAAAGAAACAGTCACCTTCCTTCACGTTATACTGAGCCAGGGCATCGGTGATGGTATCGTTCTCTACCATCTCCTTGTACTGCTCAGGAGTAATCTGCATCTTCAAGCCGTTGTAGAGCTTGGCATCCGGCTCGCATGGCAGCGCATACCACATCTCGGTCTTGCCGCGTTCCTTACCTTGCTTCTTGGCAATTTCATCATTAGGATGCACCTGAATAGAGAGGTCGCGGTTGGCATCGATAAACTTGATGAGCAGTGGAAACTCATTGCCGAAACGCTTGTAGTTCTCTTCTCCGAGGAAGCTTCCCTTCCGTTCTGCAACAACCTCGTTGAGGCTCTTGCCCTGCATCTCGCCATCGGCTACGATGCTTTCATTTCCTGGTACTCCAGAGATTTCCCAGCTTTCTCCCACATTCTCTTGCTTTACGTCGAGATGCTTGAAAGTGATAATCTTACTGCCACCCCAGATGGTGGATTTTAATAGCGGTTGAAATTTTAATGGTTTCATTTTTACCTATATTTAGTTTATAAATGTACTCTTCAGTACGGTTTCTTACTCTCCGGTAAGGCTCTTGCTGAACCTATACCTTATTATATATAACGCTTTTTGGGCGAAATATACTTAGTCTAGTAAGCGTATTTTTTACTTCAAATATCAACTTCTCTTTTATTTTCTAACTTCCCCTCTGGGTATGTTAGTTCTCTCTCCAGAATGCTGGCGTTAAGATAACCAGCACACTGAATATCTCCAGACGGCCGATGAGCATCATCAGCGAGCAGAACCATTTTGCCACATCCGGCAGTTCGCTCCACGACATGGTTGGTCCGATTTCCGTACCCAGCGTAGGTCCCACATTACCCACGCAACTCAGGGTGATGGTGATGGCATTGGTATTGTCGATGCCCATGGCTATCATCGTGAACGATATCACCAGACAGATGATGAGATAAGTGGTGAGGAAGGCAAGCAGCGTAACACGCTTCTGCATTGGTACGTTCACCCCATCAATCTTCAGCGGCAACACGGCGTTAGGATGCAGAATCTGGCGGAATTCATTCTTTACCATTCTCACCAGCATCACACCACGGATACATTTCAGACCTCCACTCGTACTGCCCGAGCAGGCTCCGAAGAACATGCAGGCTGCCAGTATCACCCAGGTTACATGAGGCCAGAGGGCTGCATCGTCGTTAAACAGACCGGTGGTAGTGATGAAAGAAACCACCTGGAAGATGGCGCTTCTGAAGGCATGCTCCACATCGTAGTTGCGCATCACCATCAGTTCTACCATGATAAAAGCACTGAATGCTGCAACCAGAAAAGCATAGAACTTAAACTCTGAGTTCTTGAACAGATCCTTAATCTTGAACTTGATGACTGCCGCATAGAGCAGGGTGAAGTTCACACCCGAGAGGAAGCAGAAGAAGGTACAGATGTATTCAAGTGCCGGAGAATGGAAGAACGAGGTACTGCTGTTGTGGGTAGAGAAACCTCCTGTAGCCGTAGTGGTCATCGCATAGTTGAAACTGTCGAAGAGATTCATTCCAGCCACATAGTAGGATGCGATGCAGGCGATGGTGAGCACCAGATAGATACTCCAGATCCATTTAGCCGAAGTGGAAAGCCGGGGATGCAACTTGGTCTTGATAGGTCCTGTTGCCTCGGCAGCAAACACCTTGGTCTGTCCTCCAACTAGCGAAGGCAGCAGGGCGATGGTGAAGAACACGATTCCCAGACCGCCTATCCATTGGGTGAGCGAACGCCAGAAGAGCAGTCCGTGGGGGAAACATTCTACATCGTCTAATATCGTAGCTCCCGTTGTCGTAAATCCCGACATGGTTTCGAAGTAGGCATCAGTAAAGTTGTTGATGTATCCACTTATCATGAAGGGGAGGGTTCCGAAGAAACTGAATACAATCCATGAGAGCGTTACTACGAGATAGGCATCACGGCGCGACATCGAGTTGTCTGCTCCGTGTCCTCGCCATTTCAGCACCAGTCCGCCTCCGATGGTGGTAAGTGTTGCCACAATGAAGGCAAAGATGTCGTCCTGCTGGTAGTAGAAAGCTACCAGCAGACTGACGAAGAGCAGGAATGCTTCTATGAAAAGCAGTTGCCCTAAAATCTTATATATTAATTTTCTGTTTATCATATATGAAGTATTTCTCTATCTCCTTCACGCTTAGATGAAGTATTTCTCAATTTTCTTCATGTTGATGTTGTGGCAGAAAACCATCACCGAGTCGCCCGGTTCTATCTGTGTATTACCCGAAACGAGCATTCCTTCTTCACCGCGAACCAGTCCACCGATGGTTACACCGATAGGCATGCCGAGTTCCTTCACCGGTTTCTTGGTTACCTTCGAACCTTCTTTGGCTATAAACTCAGCTACATCGGCGTTAGCGCTCATCAGGAATCTCACGTTCATCACGTCTGCATCGAGCATCATCTGGTAGATGTAGCTGGCGGCAATCATCTTCTTGTTGATGATGGTACCGATATCCAGACTCTCTGCCATGCTCACGTAGTCTACGTTTTCTACGGCAGCCACCGTCTTGCGCACACCCATTCTCTTGGCGGTAAGACAGGCCAAAATATTGGTTTCGGCGTTACCGGTCAGTGCCACGAAGGCTTGCGTACTGCGGATACCTTCTTCTACGAGCAGCGGAATGTCGCGTCCGTCACCATGAATGATGAGCGTCTTGTTCTCATCGAGAATATCGTTGAGATATTCGCAGCGCTCCTCGCTCATCTCGATAATCTTGCATTCCATATATTCCGGCATCTTCTTTACGGCTCTTACGGCTGTGCGTCCGCCACCCATAATCATCACGTTCTTCACATCCACATAGTGCTCCTTGCCTACAATCTTGCGGATATATGGGATATAGTTGCGGGTGGTCATGAAGTAGGCGAGGTCGTAGAGTTTCAGCTCGTCGTTACCGCCAGGGATGATGGTATCGCTGCCTCGCTTGATGGCTACCACGTGGTATGGGTCGTTAGGACCGCTGATGTTCTTGAGCGGTTCGTTCAGTATCTCGCATCCTTCGCGCAATTTGATGCCGAGCATGACGAGCGCGCCGTCGTGCACATCCCAGCGCTGACGTACCCAACTCATTTTCAGTCCGTTATTGATATCTACGGCTGCGAGCATCTCCGGATAAATCAGTTTGCTGATACCTAATCCTTTGAAGAATTCCTGAGCCTGCTGATCCATATATTCCGGATTATCCACACGGGCCACCGTTCTTTTGGCACCCAGGTTCTTGGCAAGGATGCTAGCTGTGATGTTGGTACTTTCTACCGGAGTAACGGCGATGAAGAGGTCGGCATCTGCTACCCCCGCATCGCGTAAGATGTGAAGACTGGTAGGCTTGCCCAGCATGGTGAGCAGGTCGCAGTCGGAGCCAATGCTTGCCAGGCGCTCTTCGCTTTCATCGATGAGCGTAATCTCTTCATTGCTGCGTGACAGGAGTCTCGCCAGATGAGTACCTATGGCATATGCGCCAGCTATGATTATTTTCATTTCTTAATTGCTTCTTTGATTGATTCTTTATCGAGATGCACGATTTCTCTGAGCTGTGCCACGGTTCCGTGTTCCACAAACTCATCTGGCAATCCCATTCGGGTCATCTTTGGCTGATAGTCATGGTCGTTCATCCATTCCAGTACGGCTGAGCCCATACCGCCCATACGAACGCCGTCTTCGATGGTGATGATGCGGCTGAACTTTTCGCCCACCTCTTTCAGAATGTCTTCATCGAGTGGCTTGAGGAATCGCATATCGTAGTGGGCGATGCTCATTCCGGTTTCGGCTTCTACCTCAGCGATAGCCTGAGCGGCATCGTTTCCGATAGGACCGATGGTAAGAACGGCTACATCGGTGCCGTCTTTCAGCTTTCTGCCGGTACCGGTCTTGATTTCCTCCATCGGGTTGCGCCAGTCTACGAGCACACCCTTGCCTCTCGGATAACGGATTACATAGCTGCCATGACCTGGCAACTGGGCTGAATACATCAGGTTGCGCAACTCATGTTCGTTCATCGGAGATGCGATGGTGAGATGCGGAATTGGACGGAGAGCCGCCATATCGAAGGCACCATGATGGGTTGGTCCGTCTTCACCTACCAGTCCGGCACGGTCAAGACACATGATAACCGGCAGGTTGAGCAGTGCCATGTCGTGGATGATGTTATCGTAGGCACGCTGTGCAAACGAACTGTAGATGTTGCAGAAAGGAATCAGTCCGTCTTTCGCCATACCTCCTGAGAAGGTGACGGCATGCCCCTCGGCAATACCTACATCGAAGGTACGGTTTGGCATCGCCTTCATCATGATGTTCATGGAGCATCCTGTAGGCATGGCTGGCGTCACACCTACAATCTTCGGGTTCTTCTGAGCCAGTTCCAACAGTGTCTCACCGAAAACATCCTGATATTTAGGAGGCTGGTTGCTGGTATCGGCAATGATTCTCTCACCCGTTTCCGGGTCGAATTTGCCTGGTGCGTGCCAGATGGTAGCACTCTTCTCGGCTGGTTCGTAACCCTTTCCCTTGGTGGTATGCAGGTGCAGCAGCTTAGGTCCCTTCATGTTCTTAAGCTGTTTGAGCACTCTTGCCACTTCCTTCACGTCATGACCGTCGAAAGGTCCGAAGTAGCGGATATTCATACCCTCGAAGATGTTCTGCTGATGACTCAGTGCCGATTTCAGCGCATTGTTCAGACGCAGGATGCCCTTCTTGCGGTCTTCGTTGAGATAGCCTTTGGAGTGCAGCCACTGCGATGCCTTGAAACGGAGGCGGTTGTAGGTCTCGTTGGTATCGAGGTTCAGGAGATATTTCTCCATACCGCCCACTGCCCGGTCGATGCTCATATCGTTGTCGTTCAGGATGATAAGCATGTCGTTAGGTGTACTTGATACGTTGTTCAGTCCCTCGAAAGCCAGTCCGCCGCTCATGGCTCCATCGCCAATGACGGCTACCACGTGCCTGTCGGTATCTCCGTTTTCGCGTGCGGCAACGGCCATACCGAGTGCAGCGGAGATGGAATTGCTCGCATGTCCGCAGGCGAAGGTATCATATTCGCTTTCTAAAGGTGTAGGGAATGGACGGATGCCGTGCAACTTGCGGTTGGTGCAGAAGTTGTCGCGGCGCCCTGTTAATATCTTATGTCCGTAGGCCTGATGTCCCACATCCCATACAATACGGTCGTATGGGGTGTTGTATATATAATGTAGGGCTACGGTTATTTCAACCACGCCAAGAGAGGAGGCAAAATGACCGGGGTTGACGGCAACCTCGTCGATAATGTCTTCTCTTAACTCTTTGCAGACTTGTGGCAGCTGGTCAATACTCAGCCGTCTCAAATCTTCCGGGTATTTTATACTATTTAATAGACTAAACTTGTTCTTGTCCATGTTTTCTTCGTGAAAATCTTGTGCAAAGATAATGCTTTTTTCCTATATATGGCACTTTTGAGGCAATATTTTCGCTTTTTCCGATTATTCTTTGTATTTTTGCAAAGGAAATTTCAGAAAAAGGAATGAAATCCGGAACTAGTTGTATAACAATAAGCAAATAAATACCTTTATCGTGATGAGAAAAAACGTATTACTTTTGGGAGCCATGATGATGGCTTCAATGTCTCTGATGGCGCAGACCAAGGGTGGCGGCATCAGTCAGTCTGCTCTCCAGCAGATGGAGAAAAGCCAGCAGGCAGGTGTAGCCAACAAGGCACTCTTCAATGCGATTGCCAACAACAGCATTGATGACCTTGTGAAGAATCATGCCAACGAGGCCCCGGTTGATACTCATTTCAGCATCGAGACTCCTTCGCAGAGCATTCACAACCAGAAGAGTTCGGGCCGTTGCTGGATGTTCAGCGGTTTCAATGTACTCCGTTCTAACTTTGCTGTCAACGACAAGCAGGGTAGAGTGGTGGAGTATTCTCAGGATTATCTCTTCTTCTATGACCAGCTGGAGAAGGCTAACCTGATGCTTCAGGGTGTTATCGACCTTGGCAAGAAGAGCATCGAGGATCCTCAGGTGCAGTTCTTCTTCAAGAATCC
Organism: Segatella copri; assembly: GCA_021618535.1. Lineage (GTDB taxonomy): Bacteria > Bacteroidota > Bacteroidia > Bacteroidales > Bacteroidaceae > Prevotella > Prevotella copri_O. The sequence continues at coordinate 9,659 of JAJWAL010000001.1, forward strand.
GCTCAATGATGGTGGTACTTTCTGTGGTGTTGCCGATTTGGCAAGCAAGTATGGTCTCGTACCTATGAGTGCCCAGCCTGAGACTTTCTCAAGCAACAATACTTCCAAGATGAGCCGTCTCGTAAGCAGCAAGCTCCGCGAGTATGGTCTGGAACTCCGCAAGATGGTGGCTCAGGGTAAGAAGTCGGCAGCAATCCAGGCTCGCAAGAACGAGATGCTCGGTCAGGTTTATCACATGCTGAGTCTTACTCTCGGTGAACCGGTAAAGGAATTTACCTATGCTTTCCGCGACAAGGATGGCAAGCAGGTTGGCGAGGCGAAGAAGTATACTCCTAAGAGTTTCTATGAGGAAACCGTAGGCAAGGACCTGAACGGTACCTTCCTGATGGTGATGAACGATCCACGCCGTCCTTACCACAAGACATACGAGGTAGAGTACGACCGCCACACTTACGATGGCCATAACTGGAAGTATCTGAACTTGCCTATGGAGGAGATTGCCCAGCTCGCCATCGCCTCTCTGAAGGACGGTCATAAGATGTATTCAAGCTATGATGTGGGCAAGCAGCTTGATAGAAAGCGCGGCTATCTGGCACTCGACAACTTCGACTATGGAAGCCTCTTCAATACCTCATTCCCAATGAACAAGGCTGACCGTATCGCTACTTTCGATAGTGGTTCTACTCATGCCATGACGCTGACAGCTGTAGATCTCGATGCCAATGGCAAGCCTGTAAAATGGAAGGTGGAGAACAGTTGGGGTGCCGACAATGGTTTTGCCGGTTGCTTCATCATGACCAACGATTGGTTCAACGAGTACATGTTCCGCCTGGTAGTAAACAAGAAGTATGCTTCTGGGCAGCTCTTGAAGGAATTCGACCAGAAGCCTACCATGCTGACTCCAGATGATCCTCTATTCCAGTTGGAAGACTAATAATAAGAATATTCAAAGCCATATATGGTGTATCATGCGCCATATATGGCATATTGTTTCTAGTAATCAACATAGAATTAGGTATAGATGAATAAGCGGGAAGTTTTTGGGCATTTTTTCAAATCATATTATGGTCGATTATATTATTATGCGCTGCAACTCCTGAAAGATGAGGAGGCAAGCCGAGATATCGTGAGTGGCGTTTTTGCTCACGTATGGGAGAATTTCGACTCCTATGACATGCAAACCTTGCCAGCCTTCTTGCTTAAAACCGTGAAAAATAAGTGTTTAGACTATCTTCGGCATACAGCTGTTCATGCACAATATGCCGATTACTATCTTCATGCTGTAGATCAATGCTATGAAGATAATGATATCCAGAAAGAACGTCAGCGGCAAGTAGAAGAAATGTTGGATTTGTTACCGGATACTACTCGTCATGTTTTGGAAGAATGTTATCTTAACCATAAGAAATATCGGGAAGTGGCAGATGAGATGAATGTCTGTCAGGAAACGGTCAAGCGCCATATCATAAAGGCCTTGAAACTGTTAAGAGAACATTATCATCAAATAAAAACTTGAAAATAATCAAAAGAATCTCAATTGGAGATGTTACCATTTTGGTAGGTAAAACGTATTATTTTTAGTAAAGAAATAGAAATATGATGAAGCAAACAGATATTTTTAATGATGAGAGTTTACAGAATGACATCCAAGACTTGGTTGCCATAGAACAGGCTATGATACGCAAAACATATCCTCTGCCAAACCTTGACAAGGAGTTGGAGAAGATAGTAGGCAAAGAAAATTCGGATGCCGAAGAGCCTGTGAAACATCAATATCCGATGATGAGAATGCTGATGAGTGCTCTGATGGGCGCTGCTGCTATGTTGGCGATAGTTTTTGTATGGCAGTGGGTGAACTCCAGGCAGACTATTGATGGAGCTACCGGAAATCGGATAACGCAAAATGTATCTTCTGAACAAGATATGACAATGCTTCAGACTGCAGATGGTGAGATGATTACTCTGACACTGGCTGATGGCACTGAAGTAAAGCTCAATAGTAATAGTAAGATTACTTATCCCCACTGCTTTAAGGGAGCAGAGCGTATGGTGCATCTTGAAGGAGAGGCATTCTTCAAGGTAAGGCACGACAGTAAGCGTCCTTTTGTGGTGGATGCAGGTGGTGTCTTGACCAAGGACTTGGGTACTTCTTTTAATATCAAGGCTTATCAGGGTAGTGACTGTAAAGTGACTTTGGTTGAGGGAAAGGTGGAAGTCCTGGCAAAGAACAGTCAGCATAAACCTGTGACATTGAATCCGGGACAGCAATATTCCTTAAGTGCAAAGGAGACTGTTTCTGGGCAGATAATTAATGTAAATACGGATGAAACTACCGCATGGGCAGATGGTGTGCTCTATTATCACGACCAGACTTTGGAATACATCTTGGATAATCTTGCAGCATATTATCAGAGTAAGGTGGTATTTAGAAATCCTGCAGTCAAAACCAAGCATCTCGATTTCTCCGCAGATAAGAGTGGCAGTATAGAGGATGCTATAGGACTCTTGAATAATCTGGGAGTTGCAAAGGTTAGTTTTAAGGAAAATACTATATATATAGAATAAGGTATTTAAGTAAATCTTGATGAATCGTCACATCGGCATTTCTGGGAAATTATAATTCCTGAAAATGCCGATGTTTTAGTTTTATTTGTAAGAAAACAAACTTTTTTCATTATTTTTTGAAAGTAGATGTTACCGATTCGCTGTCAGAAACGTATTTTTATTATAGTATTAACGAAAAAGAGAGAAATATGAAAGAAGTAAGATGTGTATTCATGTTTGCTGTCCTGACTTTATGGATGGCATTACCTGTAGGAGCACAGAATGCAAAGAGAGGCATCACGATGTCGCTCGTTAATGAGTCTTTGGCTTCTGCATTGAGAAAAGTACAGCAGAAGTCGGATTATAAGGTGAGTTTTGTGATAGAGGACGTAAAGCCCTATACCACAACGGTTCATCTGAAGAATGCTTCTGCCTCAACTGCCGTAAAGCAGATTTTACAGGGTAAACCTTTCACTTACTCAGTAAGTGGTAAGTTTATTACCGTCAAGAAGGTTTTGCAACATAAAACTGCAGCTGAAGCTACAGATAATGGAGCTGCCATCCGCCCCCTCTCAGGAACAATTACCGATGAGGATGGAGAACCTATGATTGGCGCTTCTGTTGTAGTGCTTGGCAGTCCTTATGGAACCGTGACTAATACGGATGGTATTTTTGAGTTTTATATTCCTAAAGAATGTCATGAGGTTACGGTTTCGTATGTCGGTATGAATGACCAGAAGGTAAAGGTGGCTGGTAGGGATCATGTGAAGATTGTGATGTCTGAAAATAAGACCATACTTGGTGAAGTGGTTGTAACGGGTTATCAGACTATCTCTAAGGAGCGTGCAACCGGTGCTTTTACCAAGGTAACAGCTGATGAACTGAAAGATAAGAGGTTGGGTAATCTCTCTACTGTGCTGGCTGGCGAGGTTGCCGGATATAATGACGGCATGATTCGTGGCGTAACCACGATGAATGCCTCTGCTTCTCCTCTCTATGTCATTGATGGCTTTCCAGTAGAGAAAACTAAGTTGACCGGCAATGGAACTGGTGATATTACCGAGGAAATCCCTGATTTGAATATGGATGATATAGAGAGTATTACTGTTCTTAAAGATGCTGCAGCTGCTTCCATCTATGGTGCTCGTGCTGCCAATGGTGTCATTGTCATCACTACCAAGAAATCGGCAGCTAAGGGTAAGACCAATGTCTCTTTCAATGCTTCTCTTACCTGGCATCCTTATTCTTATTATACAGATTATCTCGCCAATTCTTCTCTTGTTATTGACTTGGAGAAGGAGTGGGCTGCGCAGAATCCGAATCTTGCAGGCAATGGAGCTAAGGTATACGCTCAGAATATGTTGGATCAGAAAATCTATACGAGCGCGGGTATCTGCAATATCTTGAATTATTATGCAGGCAATATCTCTGAGTCAGAAATGAATGCTAAACTGACTGATTTGGCTGGAAAAGGTTATAACTACTATGACCAGATGAAGAAGTATGCTAAGCGCGATCCGTTGTATCAGCAGTATAATATGAATATTGTAAACAACTCGGTGAATAATCTCTTCAAGGCTTCGGTCACTTATAAGTATAATACCCTTGAAGATAAGTATTCCAATAATCAGAGTTTAGGTATCAACCTTACCAATACTTCTCATTTCACAAAATGGCTTTCTTTGGATTTAGGTGCTTACCTAAAGGTGGGTGAGGATCAGACACAGAACTACAATGTCCTTTCTCCTGGATATTCTGTTTTGCCATACGATAATTTAGTGAATGCTGATGGCTCTTGTTATACCAAGCCGATGAGTGAGAGATATGATGCAAGTACTTTGGCTATCTATCAGAAGTATGGTCTTTATAATATGGATATCACTCCTTTGGAAGAACTGGATCGTCAGATTACCACAAACAAGGAGTTGGCTTTACGAACTTTTGGCCGTCTGAATGTACAGATTCTGCCCTGTTTGAAGTATGCTGCTTCCTTCCAGTACGAACGAGCTTCATATCGTGGTGAAAACTGGGCTGATAAAGCTTCTGCGCAGGTTCGGGGTGTGGTAAACGGGTATGCAACCAATAATGGTGATGGCTCTGTCAATTATGTGATTCCTTATGGGGATATCTTGGTTCGTTCAGACCAATATACCTCTGCTTATAACTTCCGTCAGCAGTTGAGTTTTGATCAGACTTTCAAGGATGTTCACAGCGTAACTGCTATTCTGGGCACGGAAACCATCCAGAACAAGCAGGAATTGCATCGAGACAAACTGTTTAACTATGATTCTCAGATGTTAACATCCAGTATGGTGAATAATGCTGATTTGTTGAAAGGTATAGCGGGTGTGCTGGGATATAAATCTATGACCGCGACTGATTTGTCTGCTTCTTATGAAAATGTAAACCGTTATGTTTCGGTATATGGTAATGCTGCTTATACTTACGATGACCGTTATAGCTTGACTGGTAGTTTACGATGGGACCGCTCTAATCTCTGGGGAACCAGTTCGAAGTTTCAGAACAAGCCTATCTGGTCGGTAGGTGCCAGTTGGATTATCAGTAAGGAGAAGTTCTTCCACGCAGATTGGGTCAATTATCTGAAACTCCGTGTTTCTGATGGTATTGCCGGTAACGTATCTAAGAATTCTGCCCCTTATATGGTGGCAAGCTATAATAATAACGGGCATGTGGGAGGTACACAGGGATATGTGCAGTCGCGTGCCAATCCGATGCTGAGCTGGGAGAAAACCAATACCTTTAATATAGGTATCGATTTCTCGCTCTTTAAAAACCGACTCAATGGTACTGTAGAGTATTACGACAAGAAGGGTACCGACCTCCTGGCTTCTTCCATGGGTGTACCTACTGAAGGTTGGGGCTACAGCACCTATACCATCAACAACGGCGAGATGTACAATCGTGGTGTAGAAATTTCCCTGAGTGGTGAGGTTCTGCGTACCAGGGATTTCTCATGGAGAGCCAATATGACTTATGCTTATAATAAGAATGAAGTGACTTATGTAAATGTAAAGGCGCCGGTTTATATTCTTCAGTTGGATTACCCTTCGGCTTATCCTATTATCGGCAACGAATATAATGCAATCTATGGCTATAAGTGGGCTGGATTGAGTGAAGAAGGATTGCCACAGGTGTATAACGAGAATGGTGAGAAGGTAACTAATCAGCCAACGACATTGGATGCCATCTCTTACATGGGTACTACCACTCCTAAGTATAGTGGATCTTTCGGAACCAGTATCAGCTACAAGGATTTCGATTTCAGTATGCAGTTCCTTTTTGCGGGTGGTCATAAGATGCGCAATGCCAATCCTGCTTTCCTCACTTGCAGTTATTCCAGCGTAGGATATATCTCCAATATTGCGGGAGCTAGTGCCGGACTTGCTAATCGTTGGCAGAAACCAGGTGATGAGGCTTATACCAATGTGCCAAAGGCTGTTTTTGCCGAAAGTGGTTTGTCAGCATCTTCTTTGTATAGTACTTATTTTTATTCTGATATCAATATCCTTGATGCCAGTTATATTCGTCTGAACAACATTTCTCTGGCTTATCATTTGCCAAAGTCGCTGTGCCGTTCGCTCTATATGCAGAGTGCCCGTGTTCAGGCTAATGTGGAGAATCCGTTCTTCTGGGCAAAGACCAAACAGGCTAAGTACCAGCTGGGTGGTTATAATGCCACCAACTATGTGTTAGGCATTTATCTCAACTTTTAAATAATGAAGAAAATGAAACAGAAATTAGTATATATGGTGTTGTTGCTGGGCATGGTTATGGGACTAGCCTCTTGCGATAACTATCTCAATATAGAACCAAAGGGCAAACGCATCCCTAAGTCGCTCGCCGACTATGAGGCTTTTCTCCGTTACGAGTATGGTACTCATCGCATGCCGGTTTTGCAAACGTGCTATTTGCTTAATGATGAATATCTCACCAATTCGTATGCCAGTTATTATCCGATGTATAAGGCTAACTACAATTGGGAGGAGGAAACCGATCGTGCCTATTGGAACTCTGCAGATGAGAGTACTTATTATGTGGCTTATGGCACTATCAATACCTGCAATCTGATATTGGAAGATGTGCCTAATACAACAGAAGGTACTGAGAAAGAAAAGGCTGAGGTGATGGCATATGCCAGAGTGTTGCGTGCGATGAACTATTTCAATCTCGCTAATTATTATGCTGATACCTACGAGCCTTCAAATGCTGCCAGTAAGTTGAGTGTGCCTCTGATTACAAGCAGTCTTCAGAATGCTCCTTATCATCAGACCACCATTCAGGAAATCTATGAATTCATTTTGAATGATTTGAACACGTCGGTAGCTGATCTTCCAGATATGGGTACCACGCTCCTCCATCCGGGCAAGGGAGCTGCCTATGCTATGTTGGCACGTACCTATCTTCAGATGATGAACTATGAAAAGGCGTTGGAGTTTGCTGATAAGGCTCTTGCCATTAATGATAAGTTGGTTGATTGGGTTGGATTCTATAATGATAATAAGGGTGTGATAGGCCAAGAGGGTGTTTATCCTTCTTTGAAAACGCCATTGGGATTTGATAGCCAGGACTGTTATAATTTCAATTATGCCGATAATAGTTCCAATTATGCATCTGCGATATTCAAGATACCGGTAAATCGTGCTGCTGGATTCGAAGAGGGAGATGCTTATTTCTTGAGCAATTGGAAACAAAGAACGATGGGTGCAGAAACTTATTATCAGGGGTTGACCAATGGCTATATCAATCTTGCTGGTATGAGAACCGTGGAGCAGTATCTTATCAAGGCTGAATGCTTGGCTCGTAAGAATCAGTTGACAGATGCTATGGATGTGCTCAATGAGGTGCGTAAGACATATATCCTTCCAGAGAAATATCTGCCACTATCGGCGTCCTCTGTGGCAGAAGCTATCCGGTATATACGTCAAGCTAAGGATAATCAACTTATCTTCTCTATCGTGCCGTTTGGCGATGCTCGTCGCTTAAATGCTGAAGTTACCTATGCCCGCACGCTGACAAAAGAGATAGATGGCAAGCAGATAAGTCTTGCTCCATCCTCTCATCTCTGGACCTTCCCATTCCCTAAGGGAGCCATTGATAATCCTGGCAACGGAAGTTTCGTACAGAATGTGGAGAAGTAATGAACGTTAAAATAAATCTTTCTAGTAATTGTACAAATATGATGTTTAAAAAAACAATTTTCTCATTGGCATTGGCGCTCATCTCTGTGATGAGTGCTCATGCTCAGAATGCAGACGAGTGTATCATTGATGCAATCTTGAATGGTGTGCCTGATGGTACGGAAATGGAAGCTGTCCTGGCTGCTACTCATCGTAACGAGAAACCTCTCGCTAAAGGTGTGGTAAAGGGTGGAAAACTTACTTTAACCATCCCTGTTACAGAGGCTCGTTTTATCGGTGTCGGTCCAAGAAACGGTGTTTTCACTTTTAGTCTGATGACCAAAGGTGGCGAAAAAGTACAGGTGTCTCTCGATGCCAAACCCATCAATGATGGGGTAACCACTGGTTTTAATACCAGCAATGTCAAGATTTCCGGCAGTGCTATGAACGATGAATATCAGACAAAAATCGGTTCAGTGAGGGATATGCTTGATAAGATGTATAAGGATATAAACGATAAGCATAAAAAATTGATTGCAGAACAGAGCAAGGCTTACCAGGCAAAGGATAAAGCTAAGATGAAAGCTTTGGAAGATAGTGACGAGAGAAAAGAGATGGCTACCGAACAGAAGAATTTCTTTGACACGGTGGAGTCTTCTTATGGAAAGTTGTATTCAGACAACAAGGATTCCTGGTGGGGACCTTTCGCCATGCTTTGTACCTTGAACTATTTCACCAAGGAAAACTCCAAGGAATGGAATTCGTTCTCAGAAACTGCTAAGAATAGCTTCTATGGAAAGTTGCTCAACGAGCAGATTAATCCAAAGGGACTTACAGGTGAGACTTTGCCTCAGTTCGAACTCCAGCAAGTTGATGGTTCTAAGGTGAGCATGGCTTCTTGTGTAAAGGGAAAGAAGTATTATCTGGTTGATTTCTGGGCTTCATGGTGTGGACCTTGCCGCAAGGAAATTCCTAACCTCAAAAAACTTTATGAACTGTATAAAGGAAAGGGACTGGAAATAGTAAGTGTTTCTATCGATAAGAATGAAACTGCTTGGAAGAAAGCGCTTGCTGAGGAGAAACTTTCTTGGCCTAACGGACTTGACCGTGCCGGTATAGCTGATTCTTATAAGGTAAAGTTCATTCCTGCCATCTTCCTGGTAGATGGTACTACAGGTAAGTGTATTGCTGAGAATATCCGTGGTACGGAATTGGCTGCAAAGTTGGCTGAACTATTCTCGAAAAAAGATATTTAGACGAAAAGTTTGGCTAAAGTGCTCCATTTATATAAAGATAAACCGTATTTTTTCGATAATATCGTGAAATACGGTTTATTTTTTGTATTTTTGTACCCGAAATAATGGTAAGAACGTTATTTATATAAAAGCTATATAGATTATGTTAGAGAAAAGTAAGCGTGAGCGCATCATTGCGCTCGTTAATAAAGAGGTGGTTCCTGCCATCGGCTGTACCGAACCGATGGCTGTGGCACTATGTACAGCCAAGGCTGCTACTACATTGGGCAAGCGCCCTGAACGTATTGAAGTTCTTCTGAGTCCTAATATGCTCAAGAATGCGATGGGTGTCGGCATTCCTGGCACGGGTATGATCGGCTTGCCTATCGCCGTATCGCTGGGTGCGCTCATCGGAAAGCCTGAATATCAGCTGGAAGTGTTGAAAGATCTTACTCCCGACAGTCTGGAGCAGGGCAAACAATATATCAAGGATGCGGATATCAACATCAAACTGAAGCAGGGTGATGTGGATAAACTCTATATCGAAATCATCTGTCATGCCGGTGAAGACCGGGCTACGGCAATTATCTCCGGTTCACATACCCATTTTGTGTATGTTGAGCGTAATGGCGAGGTGGTGCTAGATAAGCGTGGCGGTACTGTGGGCGATGAGGCTGATGACGACATCCAACTCAATTTCCCGATGGTTTACGAGTTTGCAACAACAGCTCCGCTCGATGAGATTTCTTTCATTCTCAAGACCAGAGACTATAATATGAAGGCTGCCGAGTTGAGTATCAAAGGCAACTATGGCCACTGTTTGGGCAAGACGATGGACCGTCCGTTGAGTCATGGTATCTTCGGCGATAATATTTTCTCGCATATCATCTCCCGCACCGCTTCAGCCTGTGATGCCCGTATGGGTGGTGCCATGATTCCGGTGATGAGTAACAGCGGCAGCGGCAACCAGGGTATCTGTGCAACGAATCCTGTGGTGGTTTATGCGCTGGAGAACGAGAATACCGAGGAGGAAATGATTCGTGCCCTGATGCTCAGTCATCTGACTGCCATCTATATCAAGCAGAGCTTAGGCAAGCTTTCAGCTCTTTGCGGTTGTGTGGTAGCCAGTACGGGCAGCAGTTGCGGCATTACCTATCTGATGGGTGGCGATTATACCCGCATCTGCAATTCTGTCAAGAATATGGTAGCCAATCTCACCGGTATGATTTGTGACGGAGCGAAACCAAGTTGTGCCCTGAAGATTTCATCAGGTGTCAGCACCGCTCTTCTTTCCGCCCTCCTTTCTATGGAAGGCAAGTGTGTCACCTCTGCCGAGGGTATCGTAGATGATGATGTGGATAAGTGCATCCACAACCTCACTAGCATTGGTGCCGATGCGATGCGAGCTACCGATGAAATGGTGCTCGATATCATGACGCATAAATAAATTGGAATATAGTATATTCAAAAGGCTCGCAAGAAATCGAAACTTCTTGCGAGCCTTTATTATTTGCTAAACTATGAATCTGAACCTGTTAAACTCATCATAAAGTTCAATGTTCAAACCTCAAAGTTCAATGTCTTTATACGAGTGTTGCAACGATTTCCTCACGGGTTCCTGGCAGCATGTCGATAACTGGAATCTCTGGCATGGTGTAGCAACCTGGCTGCAGACGGAATGAAGCACGAGCCACGTTAACCAATACCTGAGCGGTGAGGGCTGGGTTGTTGATGCTCATGTTGAACTCGAAACGCTGGTTCTGGGTCTTGCCTGATACACCCTTGCGAACGAGGTTCACACCATGACCCATATCCTTTACATCATCTACAGATGCTACGGCAAATACGTGGGTCTCATCGTGAGCGAAGTATGGATCAGCCTTGATTTCGGCTGTTACATCCTCAAGCTTGGCACCTTCTTCCAACTCTACGTATACCATACGGCGGTGGATACCCTCACCCAATGGGATGGTTACAGAGAGCGCTTCCTTTACGCCCTTCTTGCTACGAACACAAACTGAGTGACCCATACTCATACCAGGACCGAAGTTGGTATATGTCAAACCCTTAGGAGCAAGGCTCTCCATCAGAACACGTACGATAGAATCAGAACCTGGGTCCCAACCAGCAGAGATAACGCTTACCTTGCCAGCCTTCTTGCAGTTCTCCATCTGCTTGGTACGGTAGTCGAGGATGCTGGTGTGGATATCGAAGCTGTCTACGGTGTTGATACCGAGGGCAACGATCTTCTCTGCATACTCAGGGCAAGAGCGGGTAGGGGTTGCGAGGATAGCAACATCTACATCCTTCAACTTGGTGATGTCATCTACTACTTCATAGTTTGCCAACTCAGCTGGTTTGTCCTTAGCACCCTGGCGACGTACAATACCTGCAATCTCAAAGTCAGGAGCTGCTTCGAGTGCCTCAACAGTAAACTTACCGATGTTGCCGTATCCTACTACGGCTGCTCTAAATTTCTTCATTGTCTTATTTCTTTTATTTTGTTGTTTTAATTTCTTTTATTTGTTGCGGTTTAGTCCTCCAACGGATATGTTTTCCGCTTTTTATTCTATTTCCGGTTGCAAAAGTATAGCTTTTTCTTGAAATACGTGACGTTTTAATAGAATTTTAACTCATAAAAGTTGCAAAAAGTAGTAAAATCATAGTTTTTAGGTATGAATAAGCGGAGATTTGTAAGGTATCTGCTGCAAGAGCCTTACAGTTTCGTTATTTTGTTGCGAAACATCATACTTCCCCTTTCCGATACCTCCCGATGTGCTTTGAATTACGTCCTGACGTAGCTTTTGCTGCGTCCCGACGTCTCTGGCTCTGCGTCGGGACGTATGACATGCTACGTCGGGACGTAATTTTATGGAACTCTATAACAATAATCCCGCCCTTCGCACGTTATTAATATATTAATTTAATTAGGAGAAAAAGAAAATGATAGAATATATTCATGGCGATCTGACAGAGTTGACACCTGCGCTGGCTATTGTTGAAACTGCGGGGGTGGGCTACGGACTCAATATATCGCTCAATACATATACTGCCATTCAGGGCAAACAGGAAGTGAAACTCTATGTTCACGAAGTGCTGGTGGCTGGTGGAAGAGATGACTCTTTCACCCTTTTCGGCTTTGCTACCAAACAGGAACGTGAACTCTACCGCCTCCTCATTACCGTTTCAGGAGTAGGCGGAAATACAGCCCGTATGATTCTCTCTTCACTCTCGCCACGCGAACTCTGCGAAATCATCTCTACTGGTAACGACAAGGTGCTGAAAACCGTGAAGGGTATCGGACTGAAGACAGCACAGCGAATCATCATCGACCTGAAAGATAAAATCGTGAGCCTCGGCATTGCTGACGAACTGCCAGCCAGCGGAGGCAATGTGGTGATGGTAAACAATGACGTAAAGGATGAGGCGGTAAGCGCCCTCACCATGCTCGGCTTCTCGCCAGCACCATCTGCCAAGGTAGTAGTAGATATCCTCAAGGCACAGCCTGATCTCCCCGTAGAACAGGTTGTGAAACTGGCATTGAAGCAAATCAAATAAGTTAGGAGTTTTTTATCGATGAAACAGAAGCAAAGATTCATATCTTTTCTATTGGCTTGGCTGATGGTGGCAACCTTCGGCTATGCGATAGCTTTGCCTCAACTTCAGGACGATAAAAAGAAAACCCATACCAGCACAGCCCAGCCCGTGCAGCTCGATGAAGATACCATTCCCGATTCATTGCTGCATACCCGCTGGCAGATTCAGCGCACCCAACCTTACTCCCTGAGCGACCTCTATCAGAGTCCGCTCGACCTGAAACGTCCTGATAATCTGCAATATCAGGTAGTCTACAACGATACCCTAGACCGCTATATCATCGGCAACCGCATGGGCTCAACCTGGCTTTCGGCTCCTATCATGCTCACTCCGAAAGAGTATCTTGCATGGACCGAACAGCAGCAGCGCAACAGCTACTTCCGCAAGCAGAACGATGAAATCTTCCAGGCAAAAGGCAAGGAGAAGTTCGATTTCTCAGATATGCACTTCGACTTGGGACCTGCCGAGAAAATCTTCGGTCCTGGTGGCATCAGAGTGAAGACTCAGGGTTCTGCCGAACTCAAGTTCGGTATCAACAAGAAAAACATCGACAATCCTTCGCTGCCTATCCGCAACCGAAAGACGACGATGATGGATTTTGATGAGAAAATCAATCTCAACGTCAACGGAAAGGTGGGCGATAAGGTGAACATGAACCTGAATTACAACACCGATGCCACCTTCGATTTCGATGCACAGAACATGAAACTGAAGTACGACGGCAAGGAAGATGAAATCATCAAACTCGTTGAGGCGGGCAACGTCTCCTTCCCTTCCAACTCTTCGCTCATCAAAGGTGCCAGCAGTCTGTTTGGTGTTAGAACCGATATGCAGTTTGGTAAACTCAAGCTGCAGATGGTAGCTTCGCAGAAGAAAAGTGCATCGAAGAGCGTATCTACCAGGGGCGGTGTGCAGCTCACCCCTTTTGAGTTGAATGTAGCCGATTATGAGGAGAACCGCCACTTCTTCCTCTCCCAGTATTTCAGAAACCATTATGATGCCTGGATGCAGAAACTTCCTAATCTCACCACGGGCATCACCATCAACCGCGTGGAGGTGTGGGTTACCAACAAAACCGGCAATACCACCAATACCCGAAACATCGTAGCCCTGACCGACCTGGGCGAGAACCAGAAACTGAGCAACCCGATGTGGGCAGCGAGCGGACAGGTGCCTTCTAACCAGGCGAATACTGAGTATGCTGCGATGAACAGCCAATATGCTGCTGCCCGTGACATCGACCAGGCTGCAACCACTCTCGATGGAGGCGGACTGGTTGGCGGAGCAGATTATGAGAAGCTGGAGAGTGCCCGTCTGCTCAATTCTTCTGAGTATACAGTCAATACCGCCTTGGGTTATATCTCATTGAAAACCAGTCTGCAGACCGACCAGGTACTTGCCGTAGCTTATGAGTATACATCGGGAGGCGTTACCTATCAGGTGGGTGAGTTTGCATCCGATCTCAGCGATACCAAACAGGCACTCTTCGTGAAATCGCTCAAGAATACCAGTAACAATCCGCGACAGGGCAACTGGGGGTTGATGATGAAGAACGTTTATTATCTGGCTTCTACCGTAGAGAAGGAGAAGTTCCGCCTGGATGTAAAATACCAGAGCGATACCACCGGCGTATATCTCAGTTATATCCCTGAACAGCAGGTGAAGGAGCAGCCAATCATCCGTGTGCTGGGCGCCGACCGTCTGGATAACAACAACAAGGCACACAGCAATGGATATTTCGATTATGTAGAAGGCTATACCATCTCTAATGGACGCGTGTTCATTCCGAAGGTAGAGCCTTTCGGCAGTTATATGCGTGATTATCTGGTCAAGCGGGGCGTGGCTGCCGACAAGGCTGAAAAGTATGCCTTTACCGAACTCTATGACAGTACGAAGACCGTAGCCAAGCAGATAGCCGAAAAGAACAAGTATCAGATTGTGGGACAGTTCAAGGGCTCTGCAGCCAATGTCATCTCGCTCGATGCCTACAATGTGCCACAGGGCTCGGTGGTCGTTACGGCAGGCGGTGTCACCCTGAAAGAGGGCACCGACTATTCGGTAGATTACAGTGCCGGTGAGGTGACCATCCTGAACCAGAGCATCATCGATGCCGGTACGGCTGTCAACGTTTCTCTGGAGAGTAATACCGATTTCGGACAAACCCGAAAAACGATGTTCGGACTGAACTGGGAGTATGATTTTACCAAGAACTTCCAGTTGAGCGGTACTATCCAGCACCTCTCCGAACAGGCGCTTACCACCAAGGTATCCATGGGCTCCGAACCGCTGAAGAACACCCTTTGGGGCATCAATCTCAACTGGCGCAAGGAGAGTCAGTGGCTCACCAATGTGCTTGACAAGATACCATTCCTGCACCTCACCCAGCCATCGCAGATATCCTTTACAGGAGAATTTGCCCAGCTCATTGCCGGTGAGGCAGGCGGCACACAGGACAATGCATCTTATATCGATGACTTCGAGGGTACGAAGACTACCATCGATGTAACGACTCCTACCTCCTGGTTTATATCCAGTGTGCCTTCGCTCAATTTCAAGGACGATTACAGCGACAAGACCGGTCTGAGCAGCGGTTTCCACCGTTCGCGCCTAGCCTGGTATACCATCGATCCGCTGTTCACCCGCCGTGGAAGTTCGCTCACTCCGGGACATATCAAGGGCGACCTCAAGCAGTTGAGTAACCATTATGTTCGCGAGGTCTATACCAAGGAGCTCTTCCCATTGCGCGACCAGAGCAGTTATCAGGGCGCTACCAATACCCTGAATGTACTCAATCTGGCTTACTATCCAAGCGAGCCGGGACCATACAACTTCAATGTAACAGATTTGCAGGCAGACGGAACCCTGCTGAATCCGCAGCGCAACTGGGGCGGAATGATGCGTAAGCTGGATACCAACGATTTCGAGCAGGCAAACATCGAATACATCGAGTTCTGGATGCTCGATCCGTTTATCTATTCCCGCGAAGAAGCTGATGCTGCCGATTACGGTGGCGATTTCTACATCAATCTGGGCGAGGTGAGCGAGGATATCCTGCGTGATGGCAAGAAATTCTATGAGAGTGGCATGCCGGTGGATGGCAGCAAGAGCTACACCTATACCCAGTGGGGTAAGATTCCTACCCAGAGCACCGTGACCTATGCCTTTGCTACCACCAGTGGCAGCAGAGCCTTGCAGGATGTGGGTTTCAACGGACTGACTGATGCCGAGGAGCAGGAATTCTACAAGAGTGCTTATCTCGACCAGATTCAGGGCAAGGTGAACCAGGCGGTGTTCGACAGTATCTTTGCCGATCCGGCACGTGATGACTATCACTATTTCCGCGGTTCCGACTGGGATGAGATGCGTGCTCCAATCCTGCAGAGATATAAGTATATCAACAATCCTCAGGGCAACTCGCCTGACAGCGACAGCCGTTCTGAGAGCTATGATACTTCTTATAAGTCAACGCCGGATGTCGAGGATATCAACCAGGATTATACCCTCAACGAATATGAGAAATACTTCCAGTATCGTGTCAGCATCCGTCCGGAAGATCTCGTGGTGGGTAACAATCATATTGTAGATAAGCGTGAATACAGCCAGACCTGGCGTGATAATACCAAGTCTACCGTTACCTGGTATCAGTTCCGCATACCTATCGATGAGTTTGAGAGCCGTCAGGGCAACATCAATGATTTCTCCAGCATCCGCTTCATGCGTATGTTCCTCACCGGTTTCAAGAAACCTATCGTGCTGCGTTTCGGTACCTTTGACCTCGTGATGGGCAAGTGGCGTACCTATGATCAGCCGCTCGGCGCAGCCAGTGGCGGAACCCTTGACGCAAGCAGCGTGAGTCTGGAAGAGAACGGCGAGAAGACACCGGTCAACTATGTTTTGCCTCCGGGTATCAGGCGCGAACAGGATCCTAGTCAGCCTCAGTTGGTTGAGGCGAACGAGCAGGCGTTGAGTCTGGTGGTCAAGAACATGAGCACAGGCGAGGCGAAGGCGGTTTACAAGAATTCTACCCTTGATCTGCGCCAGTACAAGCGCATCCAGATGTTTGCCCATGCCAATGCCCTGGAGCAGAATACCACCCGTCTGCAGGATGGTGATCTCTCAGTCTTCATCCGTCTGGGTAGCGATTACAAGAATAATTACTACGAGTATGAAATCCCGCTGAAGCTCACCGAGCCACGCTCCAACTACAACCGCTATGTGCTTGCCGACTGTAAGGCGGTATGGCCTGAGGAGAATATGCTCGATGTGCCGCTGAGCGTCTTTACGGCATTGAAGAAAAACCGCAACAAGGCGAAGGCACAGGGTGTGGCTTCTTATCTCGCTCCTTATTCCATGATGGATGCAGAACATCCGCAGAACAAGATTACCATCGTGGGTAATCCGAGTCTCGGCGAGGTGAAGACCATGATGCTGGGTGTGAGAAACAATTCTGCCGACATCAAGAGCGGTGAGGTATGGATAAACGAACTCCGACTCAAGGAACATAATAATTCGGGTGGTTGGGCTGCCAATGCCAACCTCAACGTACAACTCTCCGATCTGGGTAGCGTGAATGCCACCGGCAGATACATCAGCGAGGGATTCGGCGGTCTGGAAGATGGCGTGGCAAGTCGCACTACCGATAATTACGGTACCTACAGTGTGACCACATCGCTCGAAATGGGTAAGTTCTTCCCTGACAAGGCGAAGGTGAGCATACCTTTATATTATAGTGTTACCAAGGAGAAGACCACTCCTAAGTATAATCCGCTGGATACCGATATGGAGTTGAAGGATGCCCTCGATGCCGCCGGCTCCAAGCATGAGCGCGATTCTATCGAGAATATCGCTGCCACCAAGATTACGCAGACCAACTTCTCCATCTCGAATGCCCGGGTGGGTATCGCTACCAAGCGCCATCCGATGCCATACGATCCAGCCAACTTCTCATTCACCTACAGTCATCAGCATCAGTATACTACGGGTGAAACGACGATGTATGAGCGCAAGGACAACTGGCGCGGAGCCCTGGATTATTCGTGGAGCCCGGTTTATAAGGCATGGGAACCATTCAAGGGATTGAAGAACAAGAGCAAGTGGCTCGACATACTGAAACGTTTCGGACTGAACTGGCTGCCGCAGAACATAGCCTTCAATACCGAGATGACGCGCGACTACTACGAGTTGCAGGAGCGCGATATGGAAACCCTGATGAGTGGAGCTGCCGGAGTAGACTCCAAGTTGCCGCTCACCTTCAGTGAACAGTTCCTCTGGAACCGTGAGTTCTCCATCAACTGGGATCTGACCAAGAACCTGCACATGAACTTCCAGAGTGCTACCCATGCACAGATAGAGGAACCATATACACCGGTCAACAAGGATCTTTATGCCGACCAGTATCATGCCTGGAAGGATTCCGTATGGACCAGCATCCGCCACTGGGGTGCACCGCTCGACTACAGTCAGAATTTCCAGGCATCCTACAAGGTGCCTCTCAATCTGCTGCCTGTCTTCGACTGGGTGAACAGCGATGCCTCTTACAATGCCAACTATTCTTGGGAGCGCGGTACAGAGGATGAGGAGGGCAACTCGTATGGAAACACCATCAATACCCAGCGCGAACTGACATTGAACGGTAACTTTAACTTGGTGAAACTCTACAACCATGTGCCTTTCCTGAAGAAGGTAAACGATAAGTTTGACCGTACCCAGAGTAGGGCACAGATGCAGCGCAAGAAGCAGGAAAAAAAGAAAAAGAAGCAGGAAGCAAAGGAACAGGCGGCTGATCCGAAGAAGGCGTTGCCTAAGAACAAGCGTGCCTTCGAACGGGAAATCACTCTCCTGCCTGATACCACATTCAAGATACGCCACGGCAAGAATACCAAGCGACTGATTGTGAATGCCAAGACGGAAGACGGCAAGGTGTTCCCGCTTAAATATAAAAAGGTGGATAATAACCAGATCAGAATCATCTCAAAGGTAGATACTGCCATGAAGGTGAAACTCTCCGTACTGGCTAAGGAACCGCTTGATGATAAGAAATGGTATAAGGGATTGCAGTTGGCTAGTCGTCTGGCAATGATGGTGCGCAATGTGAGCATCAACTATCGCAGCAGCTATCAGCTCACCCTGCCGGGCTTCTTGCCTAGTGTGGGTGATGCCTTCGGACAGAAGAAGGTGGGGCAGATGGCACCGGGTCTTGACTTCGCCTTCGGTATGGTTGGCGACGATTATATCGAGAAGGCTAGAAACAACGACTGGCTGCTCTGCAACGACAGTATCGCAACACCTGCTACTACCAGCAGAACGGATAATCTTACGTTGCGTGCCACCCTGGAGCCTGTCAAGGATTTCAAGATTGATCTCTCTGCCACACGCACCAAGACCACGCAGAAGAGCATACAGTATATGTATGAAGGAACGCCAACTACCCAGAGTGGAGCCTTCCAGATGACTACCATCTCGCTGGGTTCGGCTTTCGAGGGAATGGGCAATGCCAATTCGGGGTATCGCAGTAAGACCTTCGAGAAGTTTGTCAACTCGCTGGCTGGTTTCAGAGATAGGGTAGAGGCTCAGTATGCAGGTACCGTTTATCCGGCTGGTTCGGCTCTGGCTGGCGGCAAGTTTGATGCTTCCCGCACACCGGTCAACCAGTATAGCAGCGATGTCATGATTCCTGCCTTCCTCAAGGCTTATACCTTGATGGGTGGCAATTCGCTCTCGGTATTCCCGGCATTGAGTCGGATGTTGCCAAACTGGACCATCCGTTACAGCGGACTGGGACGTCTGCCTTGGTTCAACGAGCACTTCAAGAGTGTCAACATCAACCACTCTTACAAAAGTGTCTTTGCAGTTGGCAGCTACAACAGTTACAGCACCTTCCAGGAGTATATGAACGGTCTCGGCTTCGTGAGTGATGCCACTACGGGCAATCCGTCGCCAAGCAGCATGTTCAACATCTCGCAGGTAAGTATCAACGAGTCGTTCTCGCCATTATTGGGTATGGATGTCACATTCAACAATAATATGACGGTGAAGGCAGAATATCGCCAGACCCGTGTGTTGAACCTCAGTATGACGAGTGTGCAGCTGAACGAGGCATTGAGTAAGGACTGGGTAATCGGTATGGGTTACCGCATCAACAACTTCGATGTTTTCGGTTGGGGCGCCAAGGCCTCCCGTTCCAAGTCGAAGGGCGGCAACAAGAATGCAGCCAATAAGAATGCGTCGACCACCAAGATGGTTCAGAATGGTACCAACCATGATCTGAATCTACGTCTTGACTTCAGTTTCCGCAAGCAGGCAGCCATCGTTCGTGATATTGCCTCAATGGTAAGCAGTGCCAGCAGCGGCAACAATGCTCTGAAACTGAGTTTCTCTGCCGATTATACCTTCAGCAAACTCCTTACCATGAGTTTCTATTATGATCGTCAGACCAACACCCCGCTCCTGTCGAGCAGCAGTTATCCTACCACCACACAGGATTTCGGTCTGAGCATCAAGTTCTCGCTGACGAGATAAAAAGAAAATTCACCAGAACCAATAGGTAGAAAGAAAAATTCTCTAATTCTCAAATTCTTGAAAATAAAAAAAGCTCGGATGCATCACAAGCATCCGAGCTTTTTAATATTCTGATAATTCTTGATTACTCCTTGTCGTAAGCATGAACAGGGTAGTCGATGGTATAGTGGAGACCACGGCTCTCCTTGCGTTCTATCGCCATGCGGGTGATGAGATAACCCACGTTAATCATGTTGCGGAGCTCGCAGAGTTCCTTGCTTACCTTTACACGTTTGAAGAGGTTTTCTGTCTCTTCGTAGAGAAGATCGAGACGGTCCCATGCTCGCTTCAGACGGAGGTCGCTGCGCACGATGCCTACATAGTTGCTCATGCATTCGCCCACCTCTTTCACGCTCTGTGTAATCAGCACCTTCTCTTCGTTGGTCAAAGTACCTTCATCGTTCCATGCTGGTACCTTCTCGTTGAAGTCGTACTCATCTACATGTTCAATACTGTGCTTGGCTGCAGTCTCGGCATAAACCACAGCCTCGATGAGCGAGTTGCTGGCAAGACGGTTACCGCCATGCAGACCGGTGCATGAACACTCGCCTAGGGCATAGAGACGGTTGATGCTTGAACAGCCGTTCAAATCTACCTTGATACCACCACACATATAGTGAGCGGCAGGACGAACAGGGATATACTCCTTGGTGATGTCGATGCCGATGCTCAGACACTTGGCGTAGATATTAGGGAAGTGACGCTTGGTCTCCTCTGGATTCTTATGGGTTACATCGAGACAGACATGATCCAATCCGTGAATCTTCATCTCTTTATCGATGGCACGAGCCACGATGTCACGAGGAGCCAGACTCAATCGCTTATCATATTTCTCCATGAAACTTTCGCCGTTAGGCAGACGCAAGATGCCACCGTATCCACGCATCGCCTCGGTGATGAGGAAGGCAGGATGAGTCTCGCCCGGATGATAAAGAGCGGTTGGGTGGAACTGGACAAACTCCATGTCGGCTACAGTTCCCTTGGCACGGTATACCATTGCCTCGCCATCACCCGTAGCGATGACAGGGTTGGTGGTAGTCTGATAAACGGCACCACATCCACCGGTACACATCACGGTAACCTTACTCAGATAGGTATCCACCTTCTGGGTATCAGGATTCAATACGTATGCACCGTAACAGTTGATATAAGGAGTGCGGCGAGTAACACGGGCACCCAAGTGGTGCTGAGTGATAATCTCCACGGCGAAATGATTTTCCTTGATATCGATATCCGGACAGTTGCGCACAGCCTCCATCAGACCGCGCTGGATTTCTGCACCCGTATCATCGGCGTGATGAAGGATGCGGAACTCGCTGTGACCGCCCTCACGGTGGAGGTCGAACTTGCCGTCCTGCTGCTTATCGAAGTTGACGCCCCACTGCACGAGCTCCTTGATCTGCTCCGGTGCCATGGTGACAACCTGCTTCACAGCTTTATAATCGCTGATATAATCACCAGCAATCATCGTGTCTTGAATGTGCTTGTCGAAGTTATCCACTTCCAAGTTGGTAACTGACGCAACACCACCCTGTGCAAATGACGTGTTCGCCTCGTCGAGAGAGGTTTTGCAAATCATACACACCTTACCTTTATGCGCTCTGGCTACTTTCAGGGCGTAACTCATACCGGCAACTCCTGAGCCGATAATCAGAAAATCATACTTATAAACCATTGAGTTTATTCTTATCTAATTTCAATTTTAAGAACGGGTGTTTTTATCTATAAAACCGCCCCATTCTCTCAGAATTAATTCTTAATTCGTTGCAAAAGTAATAATTAATCTTTAAAATGAGTAATAAGAGAGGGATTTTTTGTAATTTTGCAGCGAAATTTAAGGTTATATAGTCTTTTAGACTATCAAAAGGTCGTAAAAACGACAATAATATAAGGTAATAAATCAAAGTTATGGCAGATAGAACTTTTCATAAGCGCTTTACGCTGACGGCACGTATCGGTGTGGCGGTGTTCGCAATCCTGGCTCTCTACTTCTTCTGGGTCAAACTGGCTATCATCGGCATCTTTGTGGCTATCATCATCGTGGGCATGATAGAGCGCATACTGAATACAACCTATACCTTCAAGATGGTAAAACCGATAGACCTCGATGAGGAGATGGAATATCTCATCATCAATGAGGGCAGGTTCTCTTCCAACAGAAATGTGCCGCTATGTGATGTCATTGATGTACACATCGCCAAGACTTTCTTCGGATTAGACCATTGTGTGATCATCGAATACGGGCATAAGAATATAGTGACCGTTCAGCCGGATAATGAAGAGGCATTTATGGAGAGAATCAAAAATAAATAATTTCTTATAAGTTCAGGTGAACTGATTGTGATGAAAAAGATAATATATATGATGTTGGGTCTGATGATGGTATGGATATCCGTACCGGTGCAGGCCCAGAATGTGATTGAAGATGAGGGAATAGAAACGGTTGATGAGGAGGATGTTTCCGACTCTACACTCGTTGACTCCCTGGCAGCGGATACGCTGACTCAGAAATTGCCTTGGCCCGAATCGGTGAAGGTGGGTATTGATAAACTCCTTGAAAGCAAGATGTTCGAAACATCACAGGTAGGACTGATGGTCTGGGACCTGTCTGCTGACTCTTGTATCTATCAGAGAAATGAACGACAGCTGATGCGTCCGGCAAGTACGATGAAACTCCTGACTGCCATTACGGCGCTCGATAAGTTGGGCGGTTCTTACCAGTTTAAAACCACTCTGAAATATACCGGTACCATTGAGAATGGGGTGTTGACGGGTAATGTCTATTGTATAGGCGGTATGGATCCCCGTTTCAACAGCGATGATATGTCGGCATTTGTCAATAGTCTGAAGGATATGGGGGTTGACACCATCCGTGGCAGCATCTATGCCGACCGCTCTTTGAAGGATGCCGACCTGTTGGGTGAAGGCTGGTGCTGGGATGATGACAATCCGGTGCTTTCGTCACTGGTGTTCCAGCGCAAGGACATCTTTATGGATAAGTTTCTTGCCAAGCTCCGCGAGGAAGGCATCGAATATTCCTGCTTTGGGGCTTCAGAGAAGACTTGCCCTGCGAGTGCCTTTACGGTCTGTACCCGATTCCATACGATGGATCAGATTCTGCACAAGATGATGAAGGAGAGTGACAATCTCTATGCCGAGAGCATGTATTATCAGATTGCGGCTTCTACGGGCAATAAATGGGCGAGTGCCAAGAGTGCCCGGAATGTGGAAAGACAGCTTATCCGTAAGATAGGACTCGATCCGGCAAGATATAAACTGGCTGACGGCTCGGGACTTTCGCTCTATAATTATCTCAGTGCCGAACTGGAGGTGAAGTTGTTGCGTTATGCTTATCTCAACGGCAACATCATGGACCATCTGAAGCATTCGCTGCCTATCGGTGGGGTTGACGGTACGTTGAAGAAGCGTATGAAGAATAGTTTTGTGCATGGTAATGTGAAAGCAAAGACGGGTACGCTGACGGGCATCATCTCATTGGCGGGTTACTGTACCGCAGCCAATGGTCATGAACTCTGTTTCGCCATCATCAACAATGGTATCATGCATGGCAATAATGCCAGACACTTTGCAGATAAAGTATGTACTTTGCTCTGCCAACCGTGAGCGTTAGTTGATAGTTTATAGTTGATAGTTAATAGTTTTATGGAGGAAATTCGTAAGTTTGTAGATGAAATGATAACATGGGCAGGAGTCACCGGTGATTTTGTGCCCATGCTGCGCCATATTTTGCTCACCATTACTGCCATTCTCTTGGCGATGTTGAGCGATTTTCTTTGTCGCAAGATACTGGTTCCGCTCATCAGTAAGATTACTGATAAGACGGACATCACTTGGGATGATGTGCTGCTGAACAAGAAGGTGCTCACCTCGGCTTGCCATATTGTGCCGGCTGTGGTGATATGGTCGCTCATGCCACTGATTTATCTGGAGTATCCGATATTCAAGGAGATATTGGAGCGGGCTACGGGCATCTATATCGTGGTGATGTCGGTGCGTACGGTTCTGGTCTTCATCGGGTCTTTCAAAGGACTGGAGGATTCTCAGGAGCGACGCTCGTCGGCTCAGCAGTATTTCCATACTTTCTGCGGTGTTCTCAGGGTATTGATGCTCTTTGTGGCTGGCGTGGTGGTGGTTGCCATCCTGCTGGGCAAGAGTCCGATGACCCTCTTTGCCGGTTTGGGTGCTACCTCGGCTGTCCTGATGCTGGTCTTTAAGGATACCATCACGGGATTGGCGGCTGGTGTGCGTCTTACCAGCAATGATATGTTGCATAAGGGCGACTGGATAACGGTGAAGTCGGTGGATGCCAATGGTATCGTTGAGGATATGTCACTCACGACCGTGAAGGTGCGCAACTTTGATAACACCATCGTTACTATTTCGCCTACTACCCTGGTGAACGGTTCGTTCCAGAACTGGATTGGTATGCAGAAGAGTGGTGGAAGAAGAGTGAAACGTGTGGTTTACTTCGATTTCCGCAGTGTCCGTCTGGTAGATGATACTTTGAAACGTAATCTGCTTGCCAAGCATTTTGCCACCGAAGATTCGTTTAAACTGAAGGAATCGTTGCAGAAGGCGATAGATAAGGATATGCAGGAGGGGAAGGATATAGAGAATTTAAAGAATCCGGCAGCCCTTGCTCCTACCAATCTCCAGCTTTATCGCAGGTTTATGGAGAAATATCTGCGTCAGCGTCCGGAGGTCAATACCGATCTCACGCTGATGGTTCGCCACATGGAAGCTACCCAGTGTGGTCTTCCTATCGAGTTCTATTTCTTTATCAAGGATAAGGTATGGGTAAATTACGAACATATCCTTGCCGATATCATGGAACATGCCTATGCCTTGGCGAATGAGTTCGGCTTGAAGATTTACGAGCAATATCCGGAACAGTAGTTACTTTGAACTTTGAGATTTGAACATTGAACTTTATGAATAGTTTTTCTGCTGTCATTATCCGTTGGTTTCGTGAGTATGGTAGGGACCTGCCTTGGCGCGAAACCAAGGATCCTTATGCCATCTGGCTGAGCGAAATCATCCTTCAGCAAACCCGCATCGCACAGGGATGGGAATATTGGGAGCGGTTCATGAAGACCTATCCCAAGGTTGAAGACTTGGCTGCTGCCAGCGAGGATGATGTCTTGAAACTCTGGCAGGGATTGGGGTATTACTCACGAGCCCGCAACCTTCATGCTGCTGCTAAACAGATAGTAGAGCTCGGTCATTTCCCTGATACGCTTGAAGGTATCAAAGCCCTGAAAGGGGTGGGCGATTATACTGCAGCAGCCATCGGTTCTTTTGCCTTTGATATTCCGGCGGCAGTAGTAGATGGCAATGTGTACCGGGTTCTTTCACGTTACTTCGGAATAGATACTCCTATCAACTCAACGCAGGGGAAAAAAGAGTTTGCTGCGTTGGCTCAATCACTCTTGCCTGCTTCGTCTGCTCAGCAACTTTCTGATACAGCATTATCGCCTGTTGCTGCCTATAACCAGGGCATGATGGATTTCGGAGCTATTCAGTGCACTCCCCAATCTCCGAAGTGTCTTGTCTGTCCGCTTGCCGAAACCTGTGAAGCTTTGAGAACTGGAAGGGTAGAGGAGTTGCCGGTGAAGAACAAGACACTGAAGGTGAAAACGCGTCATCTCTCCTATATATATATAAGGTGTAAAGGCGATGTGGCTATCCACCGTCGCGGTGAGGGTGATATCTGGCAAGGATTGTGGGAACCATATAACGCATCAGATGCTCCGCAACTGCCTGCCTTTGTCCATAATCCTCTTCTTCTGGCTAAGGATGTGAAGCATGTACTTACCCATCGCATCCTCCTTGCCGACTTCTATCTGCAGGAAACAGAAACCCGCCCCCTGCTCCCTGATGATTATATCTGGGTGAAAGAGGACGAGATAGAACAGTTTGGTGTTCCAAGGTTGATAGAAATCATGTTGGAAATGGTTCAAGCTAAATCATAAAAAAGAGGGTGTGTCATAAGGCCATGACACACCCTCTCTTATTTATATATTTCTGTTAGACATTTCGTCTCAAGCAAGAATTAGTAATTCTGTGCTTCAATCTGGAAGTAGCTCTGTGGGTGATTGCAGACTGGGCAAACCTCAGGAGCCTTCTTGCCTACTACGATATGTCCGCAGTTGCTGCACTGCCAGATGCAGTCGCCGTCACGAGAGAAGACGAGCTTGTCCTGTACGTTCTTCAAGAGCTTGCGATAACGCTCCTCATGATGCTTCTCGATTTCAGCAACCATCTCAAACTTAGCTGCAATCTCTTCGAAACCTTCTTCGTGAGCCTCCTTTGCCATGCGTGGATACATATCGGTCCACTCATCGTGCTCACCATTGGCAGCAGCTTCCAGGTTCTTCTCTGTATCCTGGATAGCACCGCCCTCCAGATACTTGAACCACAACTTAGCGTGCTCCTTCTCGTTAGCAGCTGTCTCCTCAAAGATATTAGCTATCTGTACAAAACCGTCCTTCTTAGCCTTACTTGCGAAATATGTGTATTTGTTACGAGCCTGTGACTCACCAGCGAAAGCCTCCTGGAGGTTCTTCTCTGTCTTTGTTCCTTTTAATTCCTTCATAATGTATTCTGTATTAAGTTATTAATATGTTCTTTATTATTATCGGATGCAAAGATATTGAAAATATTTCAAATATACAAATAAATTAAGAACTATTTAACTTTTTGGCGCTTATTTAAATAAAATAAAGCAAAACCAAGCATGGCAACACCGAATATCCACGAGATGATGGCACTCGTTACCATACCCAGCGTATGAGTGAATCCCGCCACGACGAAGGTGAGGAAACTCACACAGGCTACAGTCAGGGCGTAAGGCAACTGTGATGATACATGATGCACATGCTTGCATTCCGCTCCTGCACTCGCCATGATGGTGGTATCGCTGATAGGAGAGATATGGTCGCCACATACCGCTCCAGCCATACATGCCGAGATAGAGATGATGCGCAAAGGATCAGCACCAGGGAATACGGCGATGCAGATAGGAATCAGAATACCGAAGGTTCCCCAGGAGGTACCCGTTGCAAATGCCAGGAAGCCTGCTACCAGGAAGATGATGCCCGGAAGAAGCATCTGAAGTTCTGAGGCACTGCTTGCTACAACCGATGATACATATTCTGCCGCACCCAGCGAGTCGGTCATACTCTTCAGCGTCCATGCCAAAGTAAGAATCAGAATGGCTGGTACCATCGCCTCAAAACCCTTGATGAGACTACTCATCGCCTCATCGAAAGGCAAGGTCTTGCGAATGGTAAACATCATGATGGTAAGAATCAGGGCAGCCAATGAACCGATTACTAAGCCTACAGAGGCATTGCTCGCAGCAAAGGAATCCACAAAGTTGAGATAGTTGGCATTATCGGCATCGAAGAATCCGCCCGAATATACCATGCCCGCCATGCAGAAGATAATCAGCATGATGATTGGTATCACCAGGTCGCTCACGGTTCCCTTGTTCTTGGAATCCTCTTTCTGTTTGGCTCCCACACCATGCTCAACAATCTGCAGTTTGGTATCGCTCACTTCATCGAGTTTTCCGCCATTGGTTCGTTCGTACCATTCCTTCAGTCTTGCATCATACTTGCTCATCGCCTTGAAGTCGAAGCCCAGTATCACAATACCAAACATAAAGAGGATGGTAAAGAATGCGTAGAAATTAAAAGGTATCGCCTTGCAGAAAAGTGCCAGTCCGTTCTCTCCGCCCGATACGAAGCCCGATACCGCAGCTGCCCAACTCGAGATAGGGGAGATGATGCAGACCGGAGCGGCTGTAGAATCGATGAGATAAGCCAGCTTCTCCTTGGTAACACCGTTGCGCACTGCGATAGGGCGCATCACCGAACCCACGGTAAGGCAGTTGAAGTAATCATCGATGAATATCAGAATGCCGAGCAGGATGGTAGCAATCTGTACGCCAACCTTCGAGTGTACGTGCTTGGAAGCCCAACGGCCGAAAGCAGCCGAACCACCCGCCTTGTTCATCAATGAAACGATGCTGCCTAATACCACCAGGAATACTAGAATGCCCACGTTCCATGGGTCGGAGAGGCAATGTATCAAACCGTATGCCTTGGCATCATCGCCTTCACCTACAGTGTGGTTTGTCAGGTGAACGAGGAATCCGTCGAATCCTGTTCCCATCGAAATGCAATATTGAACGGCACCCAGTATGATACCGATAAAAAGAGAAGAATAGACCTCTTTCGTCTTCAGCGCCAGAGCGATGGCGACGATAGGAGGCAGTAACGACCATGCGGTCCCAATCATGTTGTAATCCATTTTATTGTTTTTGGCTAGAAATGTTTTATTGCAAAGATAGTGCAAAGGTAGTTTTTTTCGGTAATATATGCAAGCTTTTGGGCAGAAAAAATGGTGCTTATGGGTTGATATGGGCTATTTTAGCATATTTTATCATTATAAAGTGTCGTTTTTCTATATTTTTATTGTATCTTTGAAAACTCAAATTGCAACTCAATCTGAGATAGAATGGAAATTCAATTTTAACAACTTAATAATGGAGGACTAATTATGAACATCAATTCTGGTATTAAGCAAGCCGTGATTTTAACCATCGGCATCATCGTGCTTGGATTTTGTATCAAGTCGGGACTTGAAAGTGTGATTAGTAATGATCGAAAGGTTGTAGTGAAAGGCCTTGCCGAAAAGGAGGTGGAGGCAGATAAGGTGACGTGGCCTATCGTTTCCAAGGAAATAGGCAATGACCTGCCTGAACTCTATCAAAAAATCAATGCCACCACGAGAACCATCAGAAACTTCCTGGTGGAGAATGGCGTTAAGGCTAATGAAATCAACGTGAATGCGCCTGTGGTCATCGACCTCAATGCTGAACGGTATGGCGAGAACCGACAGGGCTATCGTTATAACATTACTTCCATCATCACGGTTACATCGAAGAATGTGAAATTGGTCCGCAGTATCATTGCCCGTCAGGGTGATCTGCTTCAGAAGGGGGTTGCCATTGTGGATGGTGGTTACGAGAATCCGGTGAAGTATGAGTATGTTGCCTTCCGGCAGATGAAACCTAAGATGATGCAGGAGGCGATAGAGAATGCTGAGCAGACTGCTACCCAGTTTGCTGAGAACAGCAAGAGTAAGATAGACAAGATTATGAATGCCGACCAGGGCCAGTTCTCTATTGAAGACCGCGATTCCAATACCCCATATATTAAAAAGGTAAGGGTTGTTACTACTGTTACTTATTCTTTGAAGGATTAGGAGTAGTGATTAGTGAATAGTGATTAATTGTAATAAGAGGGTGGGTTATAGCCTAATGGCATACCCTCTCAAATTAAAACAACGAAAAACTATGAAGAAAATTATATTAGCAGCTGTTTTATTTCTACCATTTCTTGTTTCTTGTACACAGAACAGGAAAGCACCTGCTGTTTCTCCTCAAACGACTGTAGGGAAGTCTGAGAAAACTGAAACTGCCAAGGTGCAATATCTCACCACATCTGATTTCAGAAAAAAGATTATGGATTACGAGGCTCATCCGGATGAATGGTTATTCGCCGGTTCCCGTCCTGCCGTCATCGATTTCTATACCACCTGGTGTGGTCCTTGCAAGATGATGGCTCCCGTAGTGGAATCTCTCGCCGAGAAATATGCCGGCAAGATAGATTTCTATAAGGTGGATATCGACCAGGAGTCCGAACTTGCTTCTGTTTTCGGTATCAGCAGCATCCCTACCTTCCTCTTCATCCCCGTGAAAGGCAAACCATCTGTGCAGATGGGTGCTATGCAAAAGGAGGATTTCGAAGAACGGATTGATAAAATTAAAATAAAATGACAATTTGGTAGCATCTCAAATTTCCATGCCTCTCCTTACCTATATGTAGGTATTTTCGGGCGAATACCTACTTTTGATGATGCCAGGAATTTGGAGATTTGTCAGATAATACCTAAATTTGCACTCGGAAAAAATGTTTAATGTAATTAAAAGTATTATAGAATTATGATTATTGAAAATGTTCATGCAAGAGAAATCTTGGATTCTCGTGGCAATCCTACAGTAGAGGTTGAAGTTTCTTTGAAGTCAGGTGTCGTAGGTCGTGCATCGGTTCCTTCTGGTGCATCCACTGGTGAGAACGAGGCTTTGGAACTTCGTGATGGCGACAAGAACCGCTATGGCGGCAAGGGTGTCTTGAAGGCAGTTGAAAACGTGAATCAGGTAATTGCTCCTGCTTTGGTTGGCTTCTCTGCCTTGGAGCAGCGTGCCATCGATTATAAGATGTTGGAACTCGACGGTACCAAGACCAAGTCAAACCTGGGTGCCAACGCCATCCTCGGTGTTTCTTTGGCTGTGGCTCATGCTGCTGCTGAGTATCTCCACATCCCATTGTATCGCTACATCGGCGGTTGCAATACTTACACCCTTCCTGTTCCTATGATGAACATCATCAATGGTGGTGCTCACTCTGATGCACCTATCGCCTTCCAGGAATTTATGATCCGTCCTGTGGGTGCTCCTTCCGAGAAGGAGGCTATCCGTATGGGTGCTGAGGTGTTCCATGCCTTGGCTAAGCTCCTGAAGAGCCGCGGTCTTTCTACTGCCGTAGGTGATGAGGGCGGTTTTGCTCCTGCACTCGATGGTATCGAAGATGCGCTCGACAGTATCTGCCAGGCTATCAAGAATGCCGGTTATGAGCCAGGAAAGGATGTGAAGATTGCCATGGACTGTGCTGCCAGCGAGTTTGCCGTTCAGGAGAATGGTGAGTGGTTCTACGATTATCGCCAGTTGAAGGATGGTAAGAAGAAGGATCCTAATGGTAAGAAACTGACTGCTGCTGAGCAGATCAAGTTCCTGGAAGAACTGATTACCAAATATCCTATCGATTCTATTGAGGATGGTCTTGATGAGAACGATTGGGACAACTGGGTAAAGTTGACTGCTGCCATTGGCGATCGTTGCCAGTTGGTAGGTGACGACCTCTTTGTTACCAACGTGAAGTTCCTGGAGAAGGGCATCAAGATGGGTGCAGCCAACTCTATCCTCATCAAGGTAAACCAGATTGGTTCTCTTACCGAGACACTGGATGCTATCGAGATGGCTCACCGTCATGGTTACACCACCGTTACTTCCCATCGTTCTGGTGAAACCGAGGATACAACAATTGCTGATATTGCCGTAGCAACAAACTCCGGTCAGATTAAGACGGGTTCTATGAGCCGTACCGACCGTATGGCTAAGTACAACCAGCTTATCCGCATCGAAGAGCAGTTGGGCAATAGCGCAGCTTATGGTTATAAGAAGTTGAAATAGGAATGATGATATGAAATTGGAAAACACCAATTTCACCATAACAAAACATAATTAGTAATAACTGAATAGATCAGATACGAAATAGATGGGCATGGATGACTGTGAGGGTTGTCCATGCTTTTTTTCTTCTATGATATATCTGCATCTTCATGTGTTTAACTGGATAACTTCAATATATATATTGATTATGACAAACGTATTGATTAGTGCAGCCGGACTTTGCGGTGCCACGATTATAGGTGCCATTCTGGGATTCTTCGTCAAGGAGTTGCCTCACAAATGGAACGACGCCGTATTGGGATATTGTGCCGGAATCATGCTGGCAGCTTCCACGTTGGGACTGATAGTGCCAGCCTTCGAACAGACCAGTCTTTGGTGGCTGGTAGTAATCGGCGTGATGGCAGGAGCCTTGTTTCTGAATGTGCTAGATCTGGTGACTCCCCATCTTCATCATATCACGGGACTAGACCCCGAGGAGCATCGCAACAATGCCCGACTCAGTCATGTGATGCTTTTTGTGATGGCGATAGCCCTGCATAAACTGCCCGAAGGCATGGCTGCTGGAGTGAGTGTCTGTTCGGCAGAGGGAGCAACGGAGTGGGGCGTTTCCTTCGGCATCGCCCTGCAGAACATCCCTGAGGGTATGGTGATTATTGCTCCTTTGATGATGGCTGGTGTTACAGCAGTCCGCACCTTTTTCATTTCCATCTTCATCGCCCTGCTCGAAGTGATAGGCATTCTGTTGGGTTTCGGTTTGGGTTCAGCCTCTTCCACCTTCCTCCCCGTGATGTTGGGCTTTGCCGGTGGCGCCATGCTTTATGTAACGAGCGATGAGATGATTCCCGAAACCCATGCCCATGGTTTTCAGAAGCAAGCCACCTATGCCCTTCTCCTGGGTTTCATCACCTTTGTGTTGATGGAGAAATGTGTATGATTAGATTCTGATACCGAGGCAGGTAGTATATCCTAAATACAGAGTGTACTTAGGTGTAGGCTTTTTTGGGAAATAAAAAAGCGGAGCGTGATTTCACAACCACACTCCGCGCAAACTTAAACAACCAATAAAAGAAATAGATTGATCGTTCAATTGTTATATCTGATGAAGAGTAGCTCTTGTTAGAGCTTTGTTTTTTTATCTGTCAGAAATATGTCTTATCTATTTTGAAGACATTGCTGATTAGCGGATGAACAGGAGTTCACGATACTTAGGCAAGGTCCAGAGCTCATCGGCTACTGTCAACTCCAACTTATCAATCTGATAACGGATTTCCTCCATCTTTGGAGCTACCGTGTCATGATAAGCTATCGCCTTATCGTGCTCATTCTCAATCTTGTTGGCAACCTTGCGGGCATTTACCAACTCCTCAACACCGGTCTCGATAATCTGAGTGCGCTCGGCAATCTTCTTGATGATATTGATGTTGCGGGCTGTCAACTTCTTGCCTTCCTCGTCGCCGAAGATATCAATCATGTTCTCCACATTCTTAGCCAACTGGCTCTGATAGTGAGTAGCCACAGGGATGATGTGGTTCATGCTCAAGTCGCCCATTACACGAGCCTCAATCTGAATCTTCTTGGTGTAGGTCTCCCATTTCACCTCGTTACGAGCTTCCAACTCGTTCTTCTTCATGACACCCATATCCTCGAACATCTTGATAGATGCAGGGTCGAGATAACGCTCGAAAATCTTTGGACAGCTCTTCTCGCAGTCCAGACCACGCTTGGCAGCTTCCTCTACCCACTCATCTGAGTAACCGTTACCGTCGAAACGGATTGGCTTGCAGGTCTTCAAATCCTGACGAACGATATCGATGATGGCAGATGTCTTGTCCTCACCCTTTGCAATCAACTCATCCACACGCTTCTTGAAGTCGGTCAAAGCCTCGGCTACAGCTGTGTTCAATACAATCATTGCTGATGCACAGTTAGCCTCAGAACCTACGGCACGGAACTCGAAACGGTTACCGGTGAAGGCGAATGGAGAAGTACGGTTACGGTCGGTATTATCAATCATCAACTCAGGAATCTCAGGGATATCCAACTTCATACCCTGCTTGCCAGCCATGGTGAAGAGATCCTTCTTATCGGCTTTCTCAATGTGCTCGAGAAGGTCGGTCAACTGCTTGCCGAGGAATGAAGAGATGATTGCTGGAGGTGCCTCGTTGGCGCCCAGACGATGCGCATTGGTAGCGCTCATGATAGAAGCCTTGAGCAAGCCATTGTGCTTATATACTCCCATCAAAGTCTCTGTGATGAAGACTACGAAGCGGAGGTTATCCTCTGGTGTCTTGCCAGGACCATGGAGCAGGATGCCGGTATCTGTAGCGAGACTCCAGTTGTTGTGCTTACCGGAACCGTTGATGCCTGCGAATGGCTTCTCATGGAGAAGTACGCGGAAACCGTGATGGCGAGCCACCTTCTTCATCAAGCTCATCAAGAGCATGTTGTGGTCAACGGCAAGGTTGGTCTCCTCGAAGATAGGTGCCAACTCAAACTGGTTTGGTGCTACCTCGTTGTGACGGGTCTTGCAAGGAATACCGAGCTCGAGAGCCTGAATTTCCAAATCCTTCATGAAAGCCTGAACACGCTCAGGGATGGCGCCGAAGTAGTGGTCGTCCATCTGCTGGTTCTTGGCAGAATCGTGACCCATCAAGGTGCGGCCTGTCAGCATCAGGTCAGGACGTGCTGCATACAAACTCTCATCTACCAGGAAGTATTCCTGCTCCCAACCGAGGTTAGAAACAACCTTCTTTACATCTGGGTTGAAATAGTGGCAAACATCTGTAGCAGCTACGTTAACAGCGTGCAATGCACGGAGCAATGGAGCTTTATAGTCGAGTGCCTCACCTGTATAAGAGATGAAGACAGTAGGGATACAGAGTGTATCGTCGATGATGAATACAGGAGATGTTGGATCCCATGCAGAATAACCGCGTGCCTCGAAGGTAGAGCGGATACCGCCAGATGGGAAAGATGATGCATCAGGCTCCTGCTGAACGAGCAACTTGCCTGAAAATTCCTCGATCATACCACCCTTGCCATCGTGCTCGATGAAGGCATCGTGCTTTTCGGCAGTACCTTCTGTCAATGGCTGGAACCAGTGGGTGTAGTGGGTTACGCCATTCTCGTCAGCCCACTGCTTGATGCCTTTGGCTACGGCGTTGGCGATGTTACGGTCGAGACGTGCTCCGTTGTCGATGACGTCTACCAGTTTCTCATAGACATCTGCAGGGAGATACTTGTACATCTTCTGTCGGTTGAATACCTTCTTACCGAAGAATTCACTTGGTCGCTCACTAGGAGCGGTTACCTCAACAGGCTTTCTCTTGGAAGCCTCTGAAACAGCTTCAAATCTTAAGTTGCTCATACCTTATATAATTTTTATGTTAAATGTTCAATGTTAAGTGTTGAATTATTTTCCTAACCATTTGGCAATTCTCTCCATGGCTTCCTTGCAGTCCTCATGCTCGCCGAAGGCGGTGAGTCGGATGTAGCCTTCGCCCGATGGACCGAAGCCGACACCTGGAGTGCAGACTACGCTGGCGCCATAAAGCATCTCTTCGAAGAATTTCCAGCTAGGTGTATTGTTTGGCGTCTTCACCCAGAGATAAGGTGCATTCTCGCCACCATATACTCTCAAGCCGAGTTTCTGGAGTTCAGCTCTCATGAAGTGAGCATTCTCCATATAGTAGTTGATGGTTGCCTTCACCTGTTCCTTACCCTCTGGGGTGTAGATGGCTTCGGCAGCACGCTGGCTGATATAGCTTGTACCATTAAACTTGGTGCACTGGCGGCGGTCCCAGATAGGATTCAATGCCACTTCCTCACCTGCCAATGTCTTTGCCTTCAACTCCTTAGGAACGATGGTGTAACCACAACGCACACCGGTGAATCCGGCAGTCTTCGAATAACTGTGGAATTCTATCGCTACCTTTCTGGCTCCACGAATCTCGTAGATAGAATGAGGAATTGATGGGTCGGTGATATATGCCTCGTAGGCTGCATCATAGAGGATGATGCTCTCATTCTTGATAGCATAGTTTACCCATTTTCTGAGTTCTTCCTTCGAGATGACCGTACCCGTAGGGTTGTTTGGATAGCAGAGGTAAATCATATCCACACGGTGGTCTGGAATCTGAGGGATGAAGTCATCGCTCTCATCGCAAGGCATGTAGGTTACATTGCTCCACTTGCCGTTCTCGAAGATTCCCGCTCTACCTATCATCACGTTAGAGTCTATATAAACCGGATAAATCGGGTCAGTAACGCCGATGTTGTTATCCCATCTCAAAATCTCCTGGATATTTCCCGTATCGCTCTTGGCTCCATCGTTTACGAATACCTCGTTGGCGTCAAGATGAATGCCACGTGGCAGGAAGTCGTTCTTGATGATAGCCTCTCGGAGGAAGTCGTAGCCTCGCTCCGGACCGTAGCCTCTGAAAGAAGCCTGCTCAGCCATCTCATCCACTGCCTTGTGCATCGCCTTGATGACGGCAGGGCAGAGAGGTTGGGTTACGTCACCGATGCCCAGACTGATTACACGCTGCTTTGGATGTGCAATCTTGTAGGCGTTTACCTTCTTTGCGATGTCGGCAAACAAGTAGTTGTTGGCCAACTTCAGGAAATGTTCATTAACTAATGCCATATTTTGTTTCTCCTTTTATTTGTGGTCATTATGACCATTTGTTATTTAAGTTTGCGTCTATTTTTAATGTTGAGTGTTGAGTGTTGAATGTTGACTTTGTGGGCGCAGCTAAATTCAACATTCAACATTCCACATTCAACATTACAACCGGATTTCTCCTTCGAATGAGAAGGCTGCAGGCCCTGTCATGTAAACATGATCATCAGCCTCGCTATATTCTATTTCCAGCGTTCCGCCATCCATCACGATACTGCTTTTTCTTCCAGTACGCTTGGTAAGGGCTGCGGCTACGGCTGTGGCACAGGCTCCTGTTCCGCAAGCCATTGTTATTCCGCTTCCCCTTTCCCAAACTCGTGTTCTTATGGCGTCTGTGTCAGTTACTTGTGCAAATTCTATGTTGCATCGCTGGGGAAATGCCTTGTCTCTTTCCAGGATTTTACCATAGTGGGCGATGTCGATGGTGTCGATGTCATCCACGAAGGTAACGAAATGCGGATTACCCATGCAAACATAGGTTCCTTCAAATTTTCTGCCGTCAGCTTCGAGCACCGAAGAGCCTATGAATTGCTCGGGATTTTCAAGTTTGGGTTTCAGCATGTCTACTGTTACCGATTCCACAACTTCTTTATTATCCTGAAGATGAAGTTTCAATATCTTGATACCCGAAAGTGTTTCCAGTCGGATGGTGTCCTTTTGGGTCAATCCTTTTTCGTAAAGATACTTACCGATGCATCGGCTAGCATTGCCGCACATCATCGCTTCTGAACCATCGGCATTGAAGATGCGCATCGAATAATCTGCTCTTCTGCCGTCTTGCGGCTTTCCGATGAGAACCAGTCCGTCGCTTCCTATGCCCGTGTGGTAAGCACTCCAGGCAATGGCCGCCTTCTCTGGGTCAGGGATATCGTATTGTTGGGTATCTACATATATATAATCGTTACCCGCTCCCTGCATCTTTGTAAAATGAACTGTTTCTTTCATCTGCGTTGTTCTTTATGTTTGAATACTCTTCTTTATCTCTCATGTCTCGTCTCTTTTGAGATTTGACTTTTTGCTAGCCTTTCGAATGTTTCGATGACTATTTGTTTGATTTCGGTTGCAAAGGTACGACGTTTTGCCGAAATATGCAAGAAAATATATACAGAAATCTCGATTATTTTTCGCTATCTTACAATTTGTATCATAAAAATGTCTTCTGCCTTACAAATTGTAAGGAGAATGTGATAAGCCTCGATAAATTTAAAATGTTCGGCAAAAAGTAAAAGCGAAATGTTTTTATTTTCTTTAAAATGCTGACAAAAAGTATTAATTTTGCAGCCGAAAACGAACATAGTGTAAAAGAAAGGCTTGATTTGAATAGCAAACCAATGAAAGTCCGTTTTCAGAAAGAGACAATCAATAGAAGTATTAACACATTATTAATTATTAAAGGATTATGAAGAAGATTGAGGCAATTATCCGCAAGTCTAGATTCGAGGATGTCAAGAAGGCGCTTTTAGCAGCAGACATCGAGTGGTTCTCTTATTATAATGTAAGAGGTGAGGGCAAAATGCGCCAGGCTCGCATTTACCGTGGTGTGATGTACGATACCAGCAGCATCGAACGTGTGCTTCTGAATATTGTGGTTCGTGATAAGAATGTGGAGCCTACCATCGCTGCCATCCAGGGCGCTGCACAGACCGGTGAAGTAGGAGATGGTCGAATCTTCGTGATTCCTGTACTCGATACGGTAAGAATCAGAACCGGCGAACGAGGCGACATCGCATTGTATAATGCTGAGAAAGAGGAATAATTTAAAATGTTGAATGTTAAGTGTTGAATGTTGAATTAGGCATTCTTACTTATCTTTCATAAATATTATTTAGTATTCTAATTTAACTATAAGATATAAATATGAGCAGTTTATTATTGACAACACTCGATACGGGTAACACAGCGTGGATGATCATGGCAACCATCTTGGTGCTTTTGATGTCAATCCCGGGTATAGCACTTTTTTATGGTGGTTTGGTGCGCCAGAAGAATATCCTCAGCATCCTGATGCAGACGGTATTCATCGTGGCAGTAATCAGTCTGATATGGGTAGCCTTCGGTTATTCCTGGGCTTTCTCTACAGAATATGCCGATTCGGGCAATCCTCTGGCTTGCGTCATCGGTGGTTTCGATAAATGTTTCCTTCACGGCATCGGCTTGGATGCCATCATGCCAACAGGCATTCCGGAGCTCACCTTTGCAATGTTCCAGTGCATGTTCGCCCTCATTACTCCAGCCTTGATTCTCGGTGCCTTTGCCGAGCGCGTTAAGTTCAGCGGATATGTACTTTTCACCATCCTTTGGGTTATCATCGCTTATCTTCCTATGGCCCACTGGGTATGGGGTGGCGGTTTCCTGCAGGAGATGGGAGCCATCGACTTTGCGGGTGGTACCGTGGTTCATATCAATGCCGGTGTAGCCGCTCTGGTCATGGCACTCTGTGTAGGCAAGCGAGATGATTACCGTGCAGGTCATCCTATCACACCTCACAACATCACCTTCGTGTTCATGGGCATGTCATTCCTCTGGTTGGGATGGTTCGGTTTCAATGCCGGTAGCGGATTGGCAGCTGATGGTCTGGCAGCCAATGCCTTCCTTGTAACCCACGTCGCCACCGCAGCTGCAGCCACCACCTGGATGCTCATCGACTGGATTGTCAACAAGAAGCCAACCACAGTAGGTGCTTGTACCGGTGCTGTTGCCGGACTGGTAGCCATCACTCCTGCAGCCGGCAGTACCGATATTTTCGGAGCTTTCTGCATCGGTATCATTTCCACCATCGTCTGCTTCTTCATGGTAGCAGTGGTGAAGGAGAAGTTCAAGTATGATGATGCCCTCGATGCCTTTGGTGTTCATGGTATGGGTGGTATTCTGGGATCTATCCTCACCGGTGTCTTCGCCACTCGGTATGTAACAGGATCCGAAGGTGTGCAGGGTGCCCTTTATGGTGACTGGCATCAGCTTTGGGTTCAGG
The DNA here is from genome assembly GCA_021618535.1 of Segatella copri. Lineage (GTDB taxonomy): Bacteria > Bacteroidota > Bacteroidia > Bacteroidales > Bacteroidaceae > Prevotella > Prevotella copri_O. The sequence continues at coordinate 48,723 of JAJWAL010000001.1, forward strand.
TTGTAGCCACCGTGGTAAGCATCATCTACAGCGTAGTAGTTACCTATATTATCTTCAAGGTAGTAGATAAGAGTGTAGGTGTACGTGTTGACAAGCGAGTAGAGGAGGAAGGTCTCGATATCTACGAGCATGGTGAGAGTGCTTATAGCAACTAAAAATACATTTGTCTTGCCCTCAGGGTTGTAATGCCGTCTGCTGTCGCCTTACGCCCTGAAAGGGCAGAAGCTCATAGCCCAGGGCAATCGCCCTGGGTTTTATTTTTGTAATACCCCTGCGCCCTGTAAGGGCAAAAGCTTTAAAATACCCGTCTTTTTTTACTAAACGGCAATGGAAAAATCCTCAACTTGCACAATGAAAATGCCACAATCTGCACAATGAAATAGCCTCAACTTGCACAATGAAATAGCCTCAACTTGCACAATGAAATAGCCACAACTTGCACAATGAAACGCTTAAGTTGTTGATATTCAACAATGTTATCCCCACTATCTTTTTCAATGAATTGCCTTATATAATAAGGTGTAAACCTGTTTTTTCCTTCTTTCTCTTGATTCTTTTCACTTTTTAGTGCTTTTTAATGTTAAATCTATCTGTTATTTGGTGACAGAATTAATTCTTTTTCTTATATTTGTCAACAAATTTAAGAGCAGACAATTATGATTAATGAATCATTTTCTATAAGATTGCGGGAAGCGCGACAGATGATGGGGCTCAGCATGGATAAACTCGTAGAGCGGACCAACGGAGCCATCACCAAGCAGAGCATATCCCGATATGAGAAAGGCATTATGCGCCCTAAGCGTGATGCCCTGCAAGCCATAGCCAAAGCCCTCAATATCAGCGAGGAATATTTCGAAGGAACCAATCTCAAGATAGATATGCCTATGCTCCGCACCACCTCCAATGGCAAGTTGTCCGAAGACGAGTTGCAAGCCCTTGAAGCAAAACTCTCTTTTTGGGCAGAGCAGTATCTAGCCAAGGAGAAAGAAGCGGGTTTCCCTACCCGGTTCAAGAATCCGATAAAAGGTACCAAGGTATCAACCCTTGAAGATGCCATCCATGCTGCCGACCTTCTTCGTGAAAAGTGGCATTGCGGTGATGGTCCCATCGCCAGCATTCTGAGACTCTTGGAAAGAAAAGGTATCATGATACTTGCTGCTAATCTTCCAAAGTATGTCTTCGGAATGAGCACCTGGGCAGACAAGAAGCATCCGTTGATGATTCTCGATTTCAATCCGGAAAAGAGTAGCGTAGAGAAACTTCGCTTCACGGCAGTACATGAGTTGGCTCATCTGCTTCTCCTCTTCCCGGAAGACAGTCCGCTGAAATTGGAGAAGCGTTGTGATCTCTTTGCCAGTTTCTTCCTCCTTCCTAAGTTGGCGCTAATCGAAGAGTTAGGTTCCAAGAAGCGTGAGAAGATAACGCTGGAGGAGATGATAGACATCAAGGAACTGTATGGCGCATCTCTCGCCGCTTCCATCATCGCCGCCAGGGATTACGGCATCATTACCACCGAGTATAAACGGGCATGGTATGCCGAGCATATAGAGCCTAATCCTCGAGAAATAGGTAATGGCCACTATGCATTTCCTGAGACATTGGGAAGGGAGAAGAGAGTCAATTCGATAGTAGATTCGTGAATGTTGAATGTCGGTGTAAATGTCAGCATTTGATGATATTTAAAATAGAAAATACTAATTCTTAATAGTGTTAGATATGAAGCAGAATAATAATGAACAAATCGTCTTCGATATGTTCGAAGAGGTTGCAACCGAAAGCATCGCTGAGGCTCGGAACGCATACACCTATGAAGAAATTGATGGGTGCTATCAGGAGGCGAAAGAGATTGCTGATCATGTAAGGATGAACTTGCTGGAGAAAATGGGAGGTACATAAAAACAAAAACTCCCACCGAAGCGGGAGTATAGGTTTTACACCTTCGGCAATTACTGCCTTATTGTGATAAGATGTAGGAAATCTTATTTTCTGCTGCAAATATAATATAAAATATTTGTTTATCCAATAAAAAAGTTGTAATTTTACAGAAAATTAATAATTAAGTATATAAAACTATACAATATGACTAAAATACTTGGAATTGATACTGGTACCAATAGTCTTGGATGGGCTATTGTGGAAAAACAGGCAGATGAATATCATTTGCTTGATAAAGGTGTTAACATCTTCCAGGAAGGTGTTAAGATAGAAAAAGGCATAGAGTCTTCTAAAGCAGCTGAGCGTACGGCTCATAAAGCTGCAAGGGTAAGAAACTATCGAATTAAATTACGTAAGATACGTTTGCTTCGTATTTTAAGTGATGCACATTTGTGTCCACCACTTTCTAAGGCAGAACTTTCAGCATGGAGACTCAAGAAAGAGTATCCTAAGAATGAATTGTTTATGCAATGGCAAAGTACTGATGATGAATCAGAAAAGACACCATACGCTTATAGACATAAGTGTCTTCATGAGTGTCTAGATTTCAACAGCATGACTGATAGGTATATTTTGGGGCGTGCTTTTTATCACATAATTCAGCGTCGTGGCTTTTTGAGTAATCGTAAAGATCAGAGTGGTGATGATACAGGAAAAGTAAAAGAAAGTATCAGCAACCTGACTCAGGAGATGCACGATGATGGTTATGAGTATTTAGGTGATTATTTCTATTCTCTCTATAATAAGGGAGAGAAAATTCGCAATCATTATACTGCACGAAATGAACATTATCTGGCAGAGTTTAAGGCTATTTGTGAAAAGCAGAAGTTAGATGAGAATCTAGGTCCAGAGATAGTACGCCAAATAGAAAAAGCCATTTTTGATCAGCGGCCATTAAAGTCACAAAAGGGACAAGTGGGCAAATGTGTGTTTGAGAAGAACAAAACGAAATGTCCTTCTTCACATCCTATGTATGAAGAGTTTAGAATGCTCTCTTTTATCAATAATATTAAAATTCAGACACCAAATGATTCAGCTTTACGCCCTTTGTCTGCAGAAGAGCGAGAAATTATTATGCCTTTGTTCTTCCGCAAATCAAAGAAACAGTTTGATTTTGAAGATATAGCAAAGAAATTGGCTCCAAAGAAACATTATGGCTTTTACAAGAAGAGTTCTGATGCAGAAATGCCATATCTTTTCAATTTCCCTATGGATACATCTGTTTCTGGTTGTCCTGTAACTGCTGCTCTGAAAGATATATTTGGAGAGAATTGGATTGATGCTCTTTTTGAGACCTATACGCTAGCTGAGGGTAAAAGTCGATTGGATGTTGTTAATGATATTTGGCATGCATTGTTCTTCTATACAGATGAAACGAAACTTGCTGAGTTTGGTAAAAATCGTCTGCAATTGAATGATGAAGAAGCAAAGAAGTTTTCTGAGATATCTTTGCCAAGTGATTATGCGTCTTTAAGTTTGAAGGCTATCTGTAAGATTCTTCCTTATCTTAGAAGAGGCTTGATTTATTCTCACGCCGTATTCTTGGGTAACTTATGTGAAGTGATGCCGCAATACGAATGGAATATAGAGGAAATGCGTAATGCAGCCATTGATAATGTTATCCATGAAATGAATCAGATTGATTCTAAAGATGCACGTACTTTCGAGGTGTGTATTAAAGAATATCTGAAGGAACAGTATCATGTATCTGATGAGAAACTCAAGAAACTATATCATCCTTCTATGATGGAGATGTATCCTAGTGTGCAACGCACCAATAATCATGGTGTTTATCAGCTAGGTTCACCTCGAATTGATAGTGTGCGTAATCCAATGGCTATGCGTTCTATGTTCAGATTGCGTAAATTGGTAAACCGCTTGTTGGAGGAAGGTAAGATAGATCAAGATACAGAAATTCATATTGAGTTTGCTCGTGAATTGAATGATGCTAATAAACGTAATGCTATTGCAGCATACACAAAAGAAAATCAAAACAAGAATGATGAGGCTCGCAAGAAAATAAGAATTCTCTTTAAGGCAGAAACGGGAAATGATATAGAACCAACTGATGTAGATGTCTTGAAATATGTTCTCTGGGAAGAACAGGGGCACATCTGTTTATATACGGGTAAGCAAATACGGATATCAGACTTTGTTGGAGCTAATCCAAAGTTTGATATAGAGCATACGATTCCTCGTAGTGTAGGTGGTGACAGTACAAGAATGAATTTGACTCTCTGTGATAGTCGATTCAATAGAGAAATCAAGAAAACCAAGTTGCCGACAGAGTTGTCTGAACATGATGATATTATGGCACGTGTTAATGACTGGAGAGAAAAGTATGAGTCTCTTGATGGTCAAATACGTAGACAAAAAAAGTTATCAAAGGGAGCAACTACTAAAGATCAAAAGGATGCGCTCATTCGTAAACGGCATCTTTTGGAATTGCAACGCGATTACTGGCGAGGTAAGTATTTACGTTTCACGATGGAAAGTGTACCTGATGGATTTAGTCGTCGTCAAGGTACGGATATCAGCGTGATTTCTAAGTATGCACGTCTTTATTTGAAATCCCTTTTCAAGCATGTCTATACTGTTAAAGGTATTGCGACTTCTGATTTTAGAAAGATTTGGGGTATCCAAAAGGTATATAGTAAGAAGGAACGTGTAAATCATGTGCATCATTGTATTGATGCCATTGTTATTGCATGTATTGGCTTAGATGAATATAATAAGTTGGGAGCATATTATCATGATGAAGAAAATCATGAATGGTATGGCATGTCAAAGGCTTATTTTAAAAAGCCTTGGTCTACATTTGTTGAGGATGTTGAGAAGGTGCAAGATGAAATCTTGGTTTATCATTATACACCAGATAATATGCCAAAGCAAGGACGCCGTAGAATTCTTATTGATGGGAAAAAGGTTTTATCTAAAGGTGATGCTGCAAGAGGATCATTGCATAACGATACTTACTATGGAGCTATAGAGAGTGATGGTGTCGTAAAATACGTTAAGCGTATAAATTTGGCATCAATGAAGGAGAATGATGTCAAAAATATCGTGGATGATACAGTAAGAGGTATAATTGAAGCTGCTATTAATGAGAAGGGCTTCAAAGAAGCGATGTCTAGTACAATATGGATGAATGAAGAGAAACAAATACCAATTAAAAAGGTAAGATGCTATACTCCTTCTGTAACGAAACCTTTGAATATTCGCCAACAGCGAGATGTTTCATCAAAAGAATACAAGCAACAATATCATGTCACCAATGATAGCAACTATTTGCTTGCATTGTACATTGGTAAGGATAAAAAGGGTAAGGAAAAGCGTGAATTTGAGATAATAAATATGTTGCAAACTGCACAATATTTTAAAACAAGTAATGACAAAGTCGCTGTTGGAAAAAATATTGTGCCGTTGAAGAGTGAACATGATTATCCATTTGCATATTCTTTAAAGATAGGAACAATGGTACTTCTTTACGAAAAAACTCCAAATGAGATATGGGATGCTTCTCTTATGGATAATAATAAACGTCTCTATAAAGTTGTGGGATTATCTGCAATGAGAATGAAAGGACGAAATGTTGACTATGCAACAATAAAGTTGAAACATCATGAGGAGGCTCGTCTAAGTACAGAACTTAAAGCGAAAAATGGCGCATTTAAGCAAGGAGAAGAATTGCGCCCTTCAATAATTATGCTTCATACTCAGCTCAATGCCTTAGTTCAAGGTTACGATTTCGAGATTAATGAATTAGGTAAAATTAAAAGATTAAGATAAAAATGATTAAGCAGACATTGTTCTTTTCAACACCAGTTTGTCTTTCACTCAAGAATTGCCAGATTGTAATCTCTTGGAAAGATTGTGCCGACAAGATAACACGCCCTATTGAAGATATAGGGTGTGTTGTCTTGGAAAATCAAATGATAAGCATTACTTTGCCGCTTCTCAACGAGTTGGTAAAGAATAATGTTGCTGTTATCTTATGTGATAACAAAATGATGCCAACATCTATGTTGCAAAGCTTAGATGCTAATACAACGCAAGCTGAAAGTTTAAAATTTCAGCTTGCTGTTACTGAGCCAATGAAAAAGCAAGCCTGGAAACAGATTATAGAGTCAAAGATAGCAAATCAATCCGCAGTCTTGGGACTTGCTGGTAAGAATAAAGATATTCTCAAACCTTATTATAATAATGTTAAGAGTGGAGATTCAGACAATAGGGAGGGATTAGCGGCAAAGGTGTATTGGAATAGCCTTTTCGGTAACTCCTTTAAAAGAGAAAGGGATGGATGTCCGCCTAATGCTCTTCTAAATTATGGCTATGCTATATTACGTGCAGCTGTTGCACGTGCTTTGTTAGGTTCTGGTTTACTTCCGAATTTGGGTATCTTCCATAAAAGCAGATATAATGCTTTTCCTTTAGCTGATGATGCAATGGAACCATATCGACCATTTGTTGACGAAATCGTTTATCGGCTTTATGGAAATGGAACTACAGAACTGAATAAAGAATCAAAGGCTGAGATAATGCGTGTGTTGAATTGTGATGTCAATATAGGGAAGGTTAAACGACCTTTACAGATAGCTTTGACCATTACGACTGCCTCTCTTGTTAAATATTATTCTGGAGAAATAAAAAAACTTTCCTTACCTATTATGACATGACTGAAGATAGACTAAATGCTTATCATATAATGTGGTTATTTGTGTTTTTCGATTTACCTGTTACTACGAAAAAAGAGATGAAGGCTGCTTCTCTTTTTCGTAAAAACTTAGAGAAAGATGGTTTCTCTATGATGCAATTTTCTGTCTATATCCGTCATTGTGCATCAAGGGAAAGTTTGGAAGTGCATGTAAAACGGGTAAAATCTTTGCTTCCGGAGACAGGAAAAGTTAGTTTATTAAGTGTTACAGATAAGCAATATGGAGATATCTATAACTTCTGGGGTAAGCCCAAAAGTATTAATAAGAGTAAAATATCGAAAAAAGTTATCAGTGAACCTATTCAATTGGAGTTTTTTTAGTACTTTTGCATTAGAAATTATATCCTACTCACCATTTCTTATTAGATGAAGTTCTTGTTATGCGCTGAAAATCAGCTTGTTCTAATCTGTAGGTTGTGGTTTGATGTAGGAATCAAAAGATATACAACGAAAGGATGTCGCGCCCGCCCGCATCCATCGTTGTGGTTTGATGTAGGAATCAAAAGATATACAACCAATAAAGGTTCATCAGAAACACTCATAGGGTTGTGGTTTGATGTAGGAATCAAAAGATATACAACCTGTACGAGCATTAGTAAAGATTGTAGTGGGTTGTGGTTTGATGTAGGAATCAAAAGATATACAACGTGAACACGGTCTATACCAGTTTTATACTGTTGTGGTTTGATGTAGGAATCAAAAGATATACAACTTCCTATTGAATAAGAAGGTCTAAAGACAGTTGTGGTTTGATGTAGGAATCAAAAGATATACAACAAATTTTAAATCAAGAATCGTATGCCACAAGTTGTGGTTTGATGTAGGAATCAAAAGATATACAACCATTTTGTTATTCATTTATTTTGCAAGCGCGTTGTGGTTTGATGTAGGAATCAAAAGATATACAACCAAGAGGAGAAGGAACAGATAAAATATCTGTTGTGGTTTGATGTAGGAATCAAAAGATATACAACAATCCAACGGTAAAATAGCAGCGTCTACAGTTGTGGTTTGATGTAGGAATCAAAAGATATACAACGCAATCTAGGAGCCGACGCAGAAATCAAAGTTGTGGTTTGATGTAGGAATCAAAAGATATACAACTCATCTAAACCAATAGGGCATGCACCGAAGTTGTGGTTTGATGTAGGAATCAAAAGATATACAACCTTTTGTTTAATCTGAGAATCAGCAGTAGAGTTGTGGTTTGATGTAGGAATCAAAAGATATACAACTGAAATTACGAAAATAATCACTAGAGTGCGTTGTGGTTTGATGTAGGAATCAAAAGATATACAACATCGAAATATTTTTTATCTGACTCAAGAGGTTGTGGTTTGATGTAGGAATCAAAAGATATACAACAACGCTTACGCTGAGCGGAAGGCGAGTTAGTTGTGGTTTGATGTAGGAATCAAAAGATATACAACGAGTCAACTGCGTAAACGAAGTTCTTAGGGTTGTGGTTTGATGTAGGAATCAAAAGATATACAACGGGTTAAGTGCTGCAATTGCAGCTACACTGTTGTGGTTTGATGTAGGAATCAAAAGATATACAACGATTGGGATTATCTTAACGATACATCATTTGTTGTGGTTTGATGTAGGAATCAAAAGATATACAACGTACTATCGAGCGTTAAAAGCAACGCTCGAGTTGTGGTTTGATGTAGGAATCAAAAGATATACAACGATACCTTCACCAATCGCCTCATAGATTTAGTTGTGGTTTGATGTAGGAATCAAAAGATATACAACACAAGGCACGTGAGGCAGAGGAGTTCAAGGTTGTGGTTTGATGTAGGAATCAAAAGATATACAACGTACAACAGAAAGATATTGCCGATAAATTGTTGTGGTTTGATGTAGGAATCAAAAGATATACAACAGAAAGCAATCTCCAATTATCAGCCTAATGGTTGTGGTTTGATGTAGGAATCAAAAGATATACAACTAGTTCTAAGACTAGAATCAGGGTTCTGAGTTGTGGTTTGATGTAGGAATCAAAAGATATACAACAAAGAAATGGCTCGATGGAGACAACTCCGGTTGTGGTTTGATGTAGGAATCAAAAGATATACAACGCAGAAAGGACTGTCACCCTCCTGCCGTAGTTGTGGTTTGATGTAGGAATCAAAAGATATACAACAGCATTAAGTTTACCTTTACCTTTACCAAGTTGTGGTTTGATGTAGGAATCAAAAGATATACAACCGGGGCTACATGTGCTGAACTTGCTTCCAGTTGTGGTTTGATGTAGGAATCAAAAGATATACAATGCGCTCGATGCTGCGATAGAGTACCGGAAGTTGTGGTTTGCTTTAGTCTCCTTCTGCCATCGCATTCTTCTCCTCCAGCCACAGCATTCGACTCCTTCAGCCATCGGATTCGACTCCTTCGGCCATCGGATTCGACTCCTTCAGCCACCGCAGCCGTCTCATTCGGCTAATGCATTCGACTCCTTCAGCCATCGCAGCCGACTCATTCACCTAATTCAGTCGTCTCATTCAGCCAAATCAGCCGTATGTGTTAACTCTATGAAGTAGATGAAGTCGCGAAATGAAGTACATGAACTCGCAAAATGAAGTGGATGAACTTGCATAATGAAGTTCATGATTTCGGCACAATTGTCAATACATGCAATTGGTAAAGCAAAAAGAAGTTTACTCCTACTTTTCCCAATTCTTCTTCCATCATCAGTAAAGTTTTTAGCGAAATCGGGCTATTTTTCTTTATTTAACTCCGAAATAGAGTGGAATATCAGAGAAAATCTATAAATTTGTACCCAAATACAATATTTTGTAAAAAATGGAAGATAGAGAACTGTTACTGAAAAGTGACCCGGAGTTTGACCGTCTCGCCTTTACTGTGTTCTCATAGATAATTCAGCTCGGCATCGGCATGAATAAAAATCAAGAAAGTGATGGAAGCAAATAATAATAAGATAACTTGCCCGAAATGCAACTCGCAGAATGTGCAATCCGAAGGGATGATTCATCTCTGCATGGATTGTGGATATAAATGGGAGGATGAAGTGCAGACGGATTTGGGCGAAATGATTATTTACCAATCTGATGAAGGTGTAAGACTTGACGTGAGATTGGAGAATAAAACCGTGTGGTTGAATCAAGAGCAAATAGGTGCTTTGTTTAATAAAAGTAAAGCAACTATTAGTGAACATATTTCCAATATTTTCAAAGAAGGAGAATTGGACGAAAAAGTGGTTGTTCGGAAATTCCGAACAACCACTCAACATGGTGCTTTAGAGGGGAAAACGCAGAGTAAAGAGGTAAAATACTACAATCTTGATGTTATTATCTCTGTGGGGTATCGTGTAAAATCTATTCAAGGTACACGCTTCCGCCAGTGGGCTACAGAACGACTCCATGAATATATTGTGAAGGGATTTACAATGGATGATGAGCGACTCAAAAATATGGGTGGCGGCAGTTACTGGAAAGAACTGCTAGACCGCATTCGTGATATTCGCTCTTCAGAGAAAGTACTTTATCGTCAGGTTCTCGATATCTATGCTACAAGTGTTGACTATGATCCACGGACTGATGCCTCGAAGCTATTCTTCAAGATAGTGCAGAACAAATTGCATTATGCAGCCCATGGACATACTGCTGCTGAGGTCATCTATGAACGAGCTGATGCCGAACAACCATTTATGGGTTTGAAAACTTTTGAAGGGGAATTACCTGCCATCAAGGATATAAAGATAGCCAAAAATTATCTGGATGAAAACGAACTGAAGATTCTCAACAATCTTGTTTCCGGATATTTCGATTTTGCAGAAATCATGGCTCTGGAACATCGTCCTGTCTATATGATGGACTACGTGAAACAGCTCGATACCATCCTGCAATCTACAGGACGTCCATTGCTGAAAGGTTCTGGTAGCATCAGCCATCAGGAGGCTATGGATAAGGCTTTGGCAGAATATAGAAAGTATCAGGTTAAAACCTTGACCCAAGTAGAGGAAGATTATCTGGATTCTATCAATGCTTTGGGTAAGATTGCAAAAAGAAAGAGAAGACAGAATGGGGAACAATAGTGGTGATGAAGTATGATTATTATACGAAAATGTTTTGCTGTTTTTATTACCACATTTACCACGCTTTGTGTAACTGGTTGATTATAAGAGAATAACGCGTGGTAATAAGTGGTTTTTCTGTTACCACTTAATACCACGCGTTACCACGCCTTTTTTATGAGAAAATGAGATAAAAAGGAATGGACTATTTCCTAACTACCAGATACTCAGTGCCGAACCTCGTTTTCTTGCTCTGCAAACCTTCGATATTCTGGAGTTCTCTGCCCAATCTCTGTATGCTCGAAACCTGGAGAGAAGAGCCGAATTTCTGCTTTAAAATGTCGAAAATGGCGGCTGTTGTGAGATATTCGCCCTCTTTCAGGTCGTTTGTAGGCTCGAAAACCTCCAAAAAACATTGCTTGATAGGCGAAATCTGCTCAAACTGCTTGTTGCTCTGCATGATGATGGCGGTTTCCTTGGCATCGAAATAGGATTTTTCGCCATGCTCCAGGGCTTGCATCGCCTGCGCATAAAGCTGCTCATAGTTCAGTCTGCCACTCACATCTATCGGCCCCGTCAGCTCTACACCCAGGAATCGGCGGTTGCCGGATGGGTCGGAAAGAATATCGGTCATGTTGCTCGTGGCGATGAAGGAGGCTAGACGAGGGAATTCCTGTACATGGCTTCCGTATGGCGGCTTGATTTTCACCGTAGGCAACTGCAGCAGATTCTTCAGAAAACCCTGCTGAACCTGTGGCGAAATCTGGTTGAACTCATCGAGATTGATAAGCAGAAATTGTGACATCGCCTGCAGTACCTGACGCTTTTCTGACAGAATCATGTTGTCGGTGAAGCCCCACGATAATTCGGTAGGAATGAGACGGCGGCAGAAGGTGCTCTTGTTGTAACCCTGCTTGGAAATGAGCAGCGGCATGGTGCTGTTGCCATATTGACGGCGATACATGCCGCGCCACTGGTCTACCATTCCCAGGAACCAGGTGTAAAACCAGTCTTCCCAATAAGGATTGTTGGTGGGTACGGTTCGTGCCAGGGCACGGATGCGGTCTTTGCCGTCCCATTTTCCCAGACAGTCATAGAGATAAGACTCTATCGGACTATAGTTTCTGATGCGGTCTGACTCCAGAAAATTCCTTACATCCTTGATGCTTACGTGGATGTCGGCTATCTGAACATCCAGCGTCATGCTTTTCTGCACACGGGCATCCACCGGTCTGAAATCGCCAACCCACGAATTGTTCGGGCGGTATTCGGTATATTTCATCACGGTGTTGTAGCGGAACTGGTACCGGCTCTCCAGGTATCTGATCATCTGCAGAATGTCGGCACGGCCCTTTCTGCCTGAGGCTGATTTCTCCGTCTTCCTGTCATTGGAATGGGTATCGTAAGCGGTGCCCACTATCTGGCGGAGTTTCTCTTCTGTCACATGTCCCCAGTTGTTGCGGCGGATGTGGATGAAAGCTTCTTCTTCGCTGAGGCCCATGATGCAGAGCTTGGTGGCGATGGCTGAGAAACCGGCAAGGTATCGGTCTTCATCGTTCTGCCATGAAATGTTGGCTTTTTTCATTTCTTCCTTCGTCTCTTCTGCTGCCTTGCGGTAGAGAAATTCATAATCATCGTATGTCTTCAAATCGTCTACATCCTTAGGGGCTGAGGCTACCTTCTTCATATTTTGGGAGATGCGCATTGCCACTGCCTTGCTGTTATAATAAGGTGAAGCATCCAGCGTGAGCATGAAGTTGGATGCCAATGATGGCTTTTCGGGTTTGATGGCTGCCTGTACCTGCGACTGGTAGAGCGTCTTCACCTGTTCGTAGGCTGACTGGTAGAGTAATTCGGCGTCAGCTTCTATTGTCGGGATTTTTCCTTCTTCGTTGCAGATACTTACGAGCACGATGAGGCTCCTTCGAAGGCGGCGAAGGTCATCGGCAGCAGACTGGCCGTCTTCTTGACGGCATCTTTTTCCTGTTCCGACATGAGGTTGATGAAGTGGAGCATCACCAGCCCGTTTGATTTCTGGAAGACGAGATTGCCGCTTTCATCCTTGCTGAATTCTGCGGCAGGATAAACGTGCTGCCATTCCTTGATGCCTTTGTAGTACTGGTAGTCGGCCTCCATGAGCGGCACACTCATTCTGAAATTGGTGACACTCAGCTTGGCGTCATCTTTAGCGATGCGCTCCAGAAACCGTTCTATGTTTTTCGAACTGACCATCAACTTGTTCTGCTTGTTGATTCTTGTTATAGTAAACTTCATATTTCTGTTAATTTATTGATAGGGTGATGCTTAGGATTGCCGATGGTTTTGCCCAGCTTTGCCCAAGGCGTTGGGCAAATGTGCCCGACTATGCCGGGCACTCGTGCCCGTCGTCTCGGTCATCCGTGCTCATCGTGTTGGTCATCCGTACCCGTGTACATGGGTACGGATACTCATGTACACGGGTACGAGTGACCATGTACGTGGGTTAAAATCTTTATCGGCGTGCGGCTGTTAATAGTTAACCTCTTCTGCATACCGGTCGAACCTCATGTTGGTGTATCCATGTTGCTGGCACCATTTCAGCACGTACTGCTGCTGTTCGGGCACGAGTCCTGTCTGTCCTAATTTATAGCGATAGTATGAAGTCTTGCTTCCGAAGTAGGAAGTCATGTGTACTCTGAAACTGGCTTCGTCTTTACGCTTCAGTTCTTCAAGAATATTCATAAAGCCGTATGCCATTTTCATCATCTGCAGCTGCAGGAAATGTTCGCACTTGTTGTCATGGTAGGCATCGGGATAGATGGCGTAGCCTTTGGTCTGTTCCGGTTTCTTGTAGGTTACGGACAGATAGTGTGCACATTCCTGAGCCAGTGGGCATTGCTGGTTAAAGCAATAGTCCCATGAGTTGTAAGCACTTTCTTTGTTGAAGTAGAGTCTGACTAAATCTGCTTGTGTCATTGGTTTTTGGGTTAAATGTGTATAAAGTGGTTTCACAGGAGTCGTAAGCTTCTAGGTGGAATCGGCAGGAATTTTTCCTGTTGGTTGCAAAAATACAAAAAAATGTTCGAAACCGCAAGCCTTTTCCTCCACTTTTTTAATGTTTTTCTGCGAAAACAATAAGTATTCCTCTGCTTTTTCGCTGAGAATCCCCCGTTTTTCGCCCGAGTGTGGCAATAGGTGGCAATAGGTGATAATAGAAAATGCCCTTGTTGCAACGCTTAAATAGCTAAAAAACCAACCGGTTAACTTGAATCGTGGCAATAGTGGCAATAGTTTTAGAAAAACATTTCTCATACATAGGCTTTCCTCTTTTACTAATAAATGTTATATTCTTGTTATAACTTCTTGAAATCATTTGTTCTCTCCCGAATTTACAGTACTTTTGCAGTAAGTATCTGATTAAAGATTAAAAGTGAAATTTAAAATAAGGTATAGATTATGCAATACAAGAATATCATATTTGATTTGGGAAATGTCTTGGTGAAGCTCTATCCGGAAGGATGCATCGGGGCTTTCAAGGCGATAGGAATGGGGGAGTTGGTTGAGCAGAATCCTCAGAGTGAGGGGATGAAGCTGATGAGCAAACTGGGTGTAGGAATGATTACTACCGAAGAATTCTGCGATGCGGCTCGTAAGTTGACAGGGAGTGATGTGACGAACGAAGAAATCATCGATGCTGCCAACAAGATGCTGGTGGAGATTCCTGATGAGAAAAAGGAGCGACTCCTGCAGTTGAAGAAGGCTGGTTACCGCCTCTTCCTCTTGAGCAATACCATTGATATACATTGGGATTATTGCGTGGAGCATCTCTTCCCTTATCAGAACCATGGGGTAGAGGATTATTTTGAGCATTGCTTCCTCTCTCAGCGAATGCATCTGGCAAAACCTGATGCCCACATCTATGAGGAGGTAATCAGGCAGGCGAACATCTATCCCGATGAAACTCTCTTCATCGATGATCTGAAGGAAAACTGCGAGGCTGCCGAGAAGCTGGGCATCCATACCTTCCAGAACGTGAAGCTCGATGATTGGCTTTCACTTCGATTCTGACGGAAATGTCAGAATCGAAGCTTTTATTCGTTGAATAATTTTGTGTTAATTTGCATTTTTTCTGATGAATAATCGTATGAACTTCACACTTTTTCTGACGAATATCTGTAGAAGTCCACACTTTTTCTAACGAATAATCAACAAATTCCCACACTTTTTCTGACGAATAACCAAGGAAAAGCCGACTTTTTCTCTTTTTCCTTCAAAACTTAATATTTGTTATACATTTGGGATTATTCTCTTTTTCCAATAAAATGTTATACCTTTGTGGGCTCATAATAACTAACAAATAATATCAAAATGAATTTTTATAAGACATTAGGACTGAAAAATAGTCGTATCGACGTGGCTGATGCCTTGAGAGGATTGGCCGTAGCAGGTATTATTCTCTATCACTCTGTGGAGCATTTCAATATGTACGATGGAAGCATAGCGCATGCTTACACGCTGGGGTGTGATGATTGGATGGCAGATGTGCTGGCATTGCTGCTGTCGGGAAAGATGTATGGCATCTTTGCCCTGCTCTTCGGATTAAGCTTCTTTATCATGAATGATAATCAGCAGCAGCGGGGAAATTGCTTTTCGGGTAGATTTGCCTGGCGAATGTTCCTCCTGGCAATGCTCGGTATCGTGAACACCGCCTTCTTTGATGGCGATATCCTCTTCTCCTATGCCATCTATGGACTGGTTCTCATCCCATTGAGTTATCTTCCTACCAAATGGCTCTGGTGGGTGGTTGCCTTCCTCTTTATCCAACCGGTAGAAATCTACTCTCTCATTTCGGGATGGCAGGTGGATGCATCGGCATTGAGTGAGGTGTATGGAAATATGTATAATGGTCATCAGCACGGCACCTTTCTGGAGAATGCCTACAGTAACCTGCGATACGGACAGGTGGCTACCTATTACTGGTGCCTAATGAAGGGAAGACATACGCAGACCATCTGCCTTTTCGTACTCGGAATGCTGGTGGGCAGAAAGCGTTGGTTCTATAATGAGAACAACAACCTGGCTTTGTGGAAGAAGGTGCTGGCGGTTTCCATCCTGGTATTGATTGTGGGAGGCATCGCTGATGTGCGCCATTTGGAAACATGGAACAATTGGCTTTATCCTATCTACAACTTCTTCATCCTCTCGTTTGTAGTATCAGGATTCGTTTTGTTGTGGTACGGAAAGGAATGGTTCAGAAAGGGATTGTCGTTCCTGCGCCAGTTTGGTAAGATGAGTCTGACCAACTATTTCCTCCAGTCTATCATCGGTTGCGGACTGTTTGCCTATTATGGTTTCAATCTTCAGACGAAGCTCGGCATCACCTACGCCTTTTTTGTGGGTATTGCCATGGTGGTAGTACAATGCCTCTTCTCCAACCTCTGGCTCAAGTATCACTCCCATGGTCCTTTCGAGGGAATTTGGAAGAAGCTGACCTGGATTAAGTTCTAAAACTTTAAGATTTTGAGATAAAAAAAGGTGTGTCATAAATCCATGATACACCTTTTTTTATCTCTTATTGATCCTTTCTGAATATTTTATCCACGACAATGGCGATGGCGCCAGACACGATTTCCTTGAATTCCTGGAAGATGTTCTTCATGGTGCGGCTTTTTTAAATCTGTCATGCTCACTATAAAACTTTCATGATGTTCGAAGGTGGGCGCTGCGCCATGAGTTCCTGCTTCATATAATCCATGTAGGGCGCTACATGCTGATAATAATGGTAATAACCCGGACAGAGATAGTTGAGACCGGAATCGCCATACTTATTAATGCGGCTTATCAGAAGGTAAAAGTAGTTATAGGCATATCCTTCTTTTACGTGAAGTTCGATGATTGGCTTTCACTTCGATTCTGACTTCTTATCATCTGACAGGAAGCCCTATCTTGTTACACACATAATAAAGCGAGAAAAATGATATATATAAATTATTGCCACAAAAACAACATATTCGATAGCAAAATGTCATTTTCAAGGCTAAAAACAAGTGGTTGACCCATATCAAGAAAGACATATTGCAATGATATTTCTCGGCAAAAGATGCCGTTATTCGATAAAAAAGTGTTAACTTTGCACTCGTATTTAAGGAATAACAAATAATAAATTTTAAAAAGGTTAATAATTATGATGACTATTTTTACAATGGCTTTCGCCGCAGTTATGTTTTCAGGTATGGTTCTTTGCATGGGCATGTTCTTGAAACACGTAGTAAACTCAATTCCAGAAATGACTAACATGAGCCATTCTGTTAGCTTGAGCAAGTAAGAATAGAACATACGATATACATAATATATATATGAATCACTTTAGAAATAGAGAGATTAATATAAAGATGAGGGTGCGTCATAAGTCTGTGACACACCCTCTTTTGGTTTTTATTTATCCTTTCTGAATATCTTATCCACGACTATAGCAATGGCGCCATCGCCGGTTACATTGCAGGCGGTACCGAAACTGTCCATCGCAATATAGAGGGCTATCATAAGTGCTTGCATATCAGCATTGAAACCTAAAACTGAGGCTAGCGGACCTAGCGCTGCCATGACGGCTCCTCCCGGAATTCCCGGAGCTGCTACCATGCAGATGGCGAGCACGAAGATGAAGTTGAGAAAGAGGGGAAGATTGCACGGCATACCATTGATGAGACAGATGGTGAGCGCACAACAGGTAATCTTCATCATTGATCCCGAGAGATGGATGGTGGCACAGAGCGGAATGGTGAATCCGGCAATGCCATCGGTGACGCCGTTTTTCAAGGTCTGCTTCAGAGTTACCGGAATGGTGGCTGCTGATGATGATGTGCCAAGTGCCGTGAAGTAGGCTGGCAACATGTTGAGCAACAGCTTAAAAGGATTCTTGTGGGACAAGCCGCCAGCCAACAGATATTCGTAAAGTAAGATGACGATATGAAGTACGAGAATCACGAGGATAATCTGTGCGAAGACCAGCAGAATGTGGTAGGCTTCGCCGGAGAAAGTCATGCCCAGGAAGATGCCGAAGATATAAAGGGGCAGTAGGGGAATGATGACTTTGGCAATGACACCTGATACGATTTCCTTGAATTCCTGAAAAATCTTCTGCATGGTGCGGCTGCCTTTGTGGGCAATGCCCAATCCAGCTATGAACGAGAACACAAGTGCACTCATCACATCAACCATGGCTGGTATCTTGATTTCGAAGAAGGGTTTGAGTTCTTCTGCCTTATCTACTGCCACATGCGCAGAATTGGCAATCATGTGTGGAAAGAGTGCCGAACCTGTACCATAGGCTAGCAGACCAGCCAGGATGGTGTCGGCAAAGGCGATGCCCACGGTGGCAAGAAGGAGTTTTCCGGCTCCGTGACCGATGTCGGCAATGGCTGGTGTTACGAGACCGATGATGATGAGCGGTATCATAAAGCCCAGAAACTGGCTGAAGATGCCGTTGAAGGTGAGAAACGCTCTGACGGCCGCTTCATTGAAGAAATTGCCGAAGATTACACCCAACAGGATGGCAATGATGATTCTTGCCAATAGTGGCATTTTGATTCTTTTCATATTCGTAAAATTGCTTTTTGCCTGCAAAGGTACGATATTTCTGACTTTTTTCCAAGTATTTTGCTGTTTTTTTAGAATCTGTCATGCTCACTATAAAACTTTCATGATGTTCGAAGGTGGGCGCTGCGCCATGAGTTCCTGCTTCATATAATCCATGTAGGGCGCTACATGCTGATAATAATGGTAATAACCCGGACAGAGATAGTTGAGACCGGAATCGCCATACTTATCTTTCATGAAGCGGTTCTTTGGGCATTCTCCATGACAGGCAAACTCCATGTCACACTCCTTGCACTGGCGGGGAAGAGAACTGTGTTTCAGACGGCTGAACTCCTGCTGCTGCTCACCATAAAGCATGTCGATGAGCGAATGGTCACGGATATTGCCCAACTTATACTCTGGAAAAACAAAGTGGTCGCAGGAATAAACGTCGCCATTGTGCTCCATCACTCCCGCATGACCGCATTCCTTGGAATAAGCACAGATGCCGGGAGAAATACCCATCCAGTTTGCCAGCGTGCAGTCGAAAATCTCAACGAAGATTTTGCCCACATCCTTCCGAACCCATTCATCGAAAATTGCACAGAGAAAGTAGCCCCACTGCTCCGGCGCAACCGATGCCTCGCTCAGAGAAATCTCATCCTTGTCGGCAAGACTTGCCAGGGTACGGCCATCCTCATGTCGGGTCAGTCGCTCAACGATAGGTGTGAACTGCAGAAACTGACAGCCGTTTTCCTTGAAGAAACGGTAGAACTCCAGTGGATGATTGACATTATAGGCATTTACCACCGCCATCGCATTCCATTCCACCCCGTGTTTCTTCAGCAGTTTGATGCCTTGCATCACCTTCTTCCACGATGGTTTTCCCGCAGCCGTCAGCCGGTAATGGTCATGATCAGGCTGCGGACCATCGATAGAGATGCCTACCAGCCAATGGTTTTGGGCGAAAAACTCGCACCATTCATCGGTCAGCAACGTGCCGTTGGTCTGAATTACGTTGTCGATGCACCTGCCTCCAGCATACTTTTGCTGTAGGGATAAAGCCTTGCGGTAGAAGTCGATGGAGCGCAGCAGAGGCTCGCCACCATGCCAGGTGAAGAGCATCTGGTTCATGGTTTGCGCCTCAATATATTCTCTGGTAAACTGTTCCAGCATCTCATCGCTCATCAGATGTCGCTGAGCAGTGGGATAGAGCTTGTTCTTCTCCAGATAATAACAGTATTTGCATGCCAAGTTGCAATGGGCACCCGCAGGCTTCAGCATTACATAGAGTGGCTTGGCAAAGGGATTTGCTATGTTGTCGTTCATCATTTTTTCTTGAATCTAGTTGTAATTTCTCTGTAACCGGGAGAGAAAATCAGAACTTTGGTAGCGTAATTTCGAAATCCTTGCTGTCTCTATGCTCCTTTCTGATGGCAGCCAGGAGTTCGGTAAGAATCTTAGGATGTTCTGCCGCCACATTATGGTCTTCGTGGATATCGGTAGCCAGATTATAGAGCCGGGGTTCGCCTTTTACTACCACCAGTTTCCAGTCGCCCTTTCTCACACCAATCTGGTCGGTTTCGTGAAATTCCCAGTACAGGTAATCGTGATGTTTCTGCTCTGCATCCTTGCCCAGAAGGGTAGGAGCGATAGAGATTCCGTCGAAACCATCACCAGCCAACTTTCTGTTGGTATAACGCTTGGCAAAGTTTCTGATGCCAGCCAAATCGCAGAAAGTAGGCAGCAGGTCGTAAAAGGCAAACTGGGTATCGTTCACCGCTCCTGCCTTGATATGCTCAGGCCACCAGGCGATAAACGGTATGCGGATGCCGCCTTCGTAGCACTGGCGTTTCAGACCTTTCAACTTACCGTCGCGACCGAAGAACTCTGGATCAGCACCACCTTCTTCATGCGGCCCGTTATCTGAAGTAAAGATGACAATGGTATTCCTGTCGAGTCCCTTCTCCTTCAGCTTGGCGAAGATTTCGCCCACATATTGGTCCAGTCGGGTAATCATTCCGGCAAACTGTGCGTGGGTATGAACCGCAGCGTTGTATCTCGAATCTTCCCATCCGCCCCAGGTTTTATCGGTAAAGAACTGTCTCTGGTAATTCTCCAGTATGGAGTCTTCCGGCTGGGCAAGTTCGGCATGCGGCAGGGTATAGGTAAGGAATCCTACGAAAGGATGTTCCTTGTCTTGACTGTCAATCCATTCCAGTGCCTTGTCGTGGATGATGCGGGCAGAATACTGTTTGCGCTTGAAATAATCCTTGCCGAACATCGGATGCTGGATGTTCTGTTCCATAACCTCTCTTACCACCGCTGTATCTCCCATTGCACGACTGTAGCGGTTCAGAAAGTTAGGATAATAAAGATGAGCCTGAAACTGGCAGATATAGCCATAGAATTCGTCCACGCCACGCTTGTCGGGAGTAGAAGCTGAACCTTCATATCCGCCAGCCCATTTCCCGAATACACCGGTTCTGTATCCTTTGTCCTTCATGATTTCGGGCAGAATCTTATGCTGCGGGTCGTAAGGTTCCTGTCCTACGACAGAATACTCCTCGTTGTTGCCATATTTTACCATTGGCACACCTCTCCAGTATTCCTTGTTTCCACGCACATGTGTATGTCCCGTATGCTGACCAGTCATGAGGGTAGCTCTCGACGGAGCCGAGACGGGAGAACCGGCATAAGCCTGGGTGAATCTCATTCCCTCCTGTGCCATCCGGTCTATATTAGGCGTGTGGATATAAGGTTGGCCGTAACAAGCCAGATCGCCATATCCCATGTCGTCACACAGGATGAAGAGGATGTTGGGTGGGTTTTGGGCGAAGAGAGATAGCGGCAAGGCTTGTAGGGCAGCCATCGTCAGCAAAGATCGGTTGAAAGGTTGATAATTATTAGCCATAATGTTTTGTATTAAGTTATATCTTGCAAAGGTACGCTGAATATTCGTAATTACCAAAAATTTCGGGATATTTCTTAAGAATATTTCTCTTATTCTTCATAAAGCAACAGTGCCCTTCCTGTTTCACAATAGAAAGGGCACACAACCTAGTCTATTCTCGTACATGATGTGTTGATATAACATAGAATAGTTGATTTTTTATGATAAAACTATAAGTTGTCTTTTTCTATTTCCTTGAAGTACTTGTATGTGCTGGCCTTCAACTCGTCAGTAGCCATTTCGTCGCAGACGATAATACCATGCTGGTGAAACTGCAGAGCACTGATGGTTCATGCCTGGGTAACAGGTCCCTCAATGGCAGCCTGGAGCGCACGTGACTTGTTATGACCATTGCAGAGAATCATTACCTCTCTGGCAAGCCTACATATTCGTCCATGTTGAAGGTGAGGACGTGCTTGAAAGAGATTTCGCCAGCCTTCACAGCCTTTACGATTTCTGCATACATGCCCATAGGTGAAGAACCGGTAGGCAAACCTAATACGAATGGCTCTTCTGAACTTGAAAACCCAGAAAAGAGGGGTACCTTGTTTGGGTCCCCCCCCCTCTAGAATTTGATAACGTTTATTAAAATGTGAAATCAAAAATGAAATTAAACCGAATCGTGTTATAAAATCATTCTCCTCCCCATTCTTTATGTTGCTTTAAGTTGAGATCGGTATCAATCTCATTTTGTGGGATTGGCCACACATCATCTTGAGACCCTCTGTAAGAACGGGAATAATCTCCCATACCGTATGTTTCATATTCTTTATTCATACGTTCGATAGCATCCTTCCATTCGCCCCAGCGGTAGAGATCTGCAAAGCGAAGATCCTCAAAAGCAAGCTCGACGCGACGTTCGTGACGAACAATCTGTCGAAGTTGTTCTGTTGACAAACCATTACCCTCAACAGCCTCAACCTTTGGCATATGAACACGTTCACGTACTTCATTGATATACTTGGTAATCTGCTCTTGGCTATATCCACCTTTCTCAATCATAGCTTCAGAAAGAGAAAGGAGAACTTCTGCATAGCGGATTACATAGTAATCAAGACTACCATCATACTCATTTGCCATATTCTCAGGTACGAACCATTTCATAATGGCAACTTGAGAAACAGAAGGAATTTTCTTGCCACCTTCTTTAGGATAATTATATACATCGTTGAGCCACTTCGTACCAGGAACAAAGAGAGTTCCCTTCAACCTAGGATCACGATTCTCATAACGTGCAAAATCAGGATTTTCCTTATCGTATGCTGCTTTGCCAGTCTTACCCTTGAACAAAGGTGATTTATCTATAGGCAGACCATCAATGCAATAATAATCATCACAGAGATTTCGAGTAGCCTCAACTGCATTCATCGGACCACCCCAGCTGATACTGAAGGTCTGACCCTCGTTCTTTCCAGGTCCTGCATAATGAATACCCAAGATTACTTCATCGCATTCCTCATTCTTTTCTGTGAAGAGCTCAGAGAAATTCTTATATCCGTCAGAACCATCACCAGAGGTGAACAAGCTGTATTTACCTATTACATGGTTGTATGCCTCAATAGCTTCATCGTAGTGCTTGGTAAAGAGAGCTAAACGCCCCATGATAGCGTATGCTGCTTCTTGTGTAAGTCGACCTTTACCTGCTTTTCCCTTAACAGGGATATTAGGAATATTTTTCTTGAGGTCTGCTAAAACTTTGGTGGCAATTTCTTCTTTTGTATTTCGGGCAGGTTGGCATTCAGCCAATGTCAATGGCTTTTCGAGATAAGGTACATCGCGGAATACTGAAACCAAGTTACAATATCCGAGAGCACGCAAAGCTATAGTTTCACCCTTAAAAGCAGCCTTCTTGTCGTCGCTCATACTGATTTCATCAACATTCTCGAGCAATGCGTTGCAGCGCTTGATAAGCTCATAGTTCGCATTCCAATACTTAGAGAAACACTGATCGTTAGCTGTTGATGTTCCCTGTGCAATAGAGGAACCGAGCATCCAGTTACCCCAAGAGTGTCCACCATTATCTGTACAAGTTTCACGGGTGAGAAAACCAAATTTCCCACCATCAATATAATCGTTGTTCAAATCGCCATTTTGCATAGCGTCATAACAACCCGTAAGCGCCATCAAGGCATCTGACTCAGTTTTCCAGAAGATTGAACTAGAAATCTCATTAGGGTTTTTTACATCAAAGAAGTCGTCAGAGCAAGATGTTGCTGTAAGCACCATCATACCGCAAAATGACGCAACTTTTATAGAGTTGAATATTCTATTCTGTTTCATTGTAAAGTCCTCCTATTTTAGAAATTAATATTAACACCGAATGATACGCTCTTCATGTTAGGGTGGATATCGTTACGTGAATCTCCACTGGTCTTTTCTGGATCGTAGTTATCTAAAGAAGTGAGTGTGAGCAGATTGGTTGCTGCGAAGTAGACACGAACCTTGGATACACCCCATTTTGCAAGCTGGTCGAATGTATACCCTACCTCTAAGTTCTTTAAGCGCAAGTAATCTGCTTTTGACAACCAGAATGAAGAGAATGTATCATTGAAGTTATAACCCAAGCGTGGCATAGAACCATTTGGATTACTTTCAGACCAACGGTCTAACCAGCGATCTGTGCGGTTACCCTGCCAGTCACTAGTGGATTCCCAGTTATAGCGGTAAATTCCAGTAACTCCCTGCCAAAGTGTTGAGAGGTCAAAGTTCTTCCAAGATCCTCCGATATTAAAACCGAATGAATACTTAGGGAATGGATTACCGATAATCACACGGTCGTCTGGTGTAATATTTCCATCGTCGTTAGTATCTTGATACATGATGTCACCCAATTTTGGCTCAATACCATTCTGTTTAATCTTCTCACCCTTTGAGTTTGTACGATCGAGATCTGC
Source organism: Segatella copri (assembly GCA_021618535.1). GTDB lineage: Bacteria > Bacteroidota > Bacteroidia > Bacteroidales > Bacteroidaceae > Prevotella > Prevotella copri_O. The sequence goes on from JAJWAL010000001.1 coordinate 72,812, forward strand.
CTCTGTACGATAGATACCGATAGCCTTATAAGCGTAATAAGAACCAATAGCATCACCTACTCTATTGATGGTTTCACCACTGATACGCTCATCCAAACCGCCCATATAGAGAATTTCATTCTTTACATGGGTTACATTGAAACCTGCATACCAGCCAAAGTCACCGCGGTGGTCTTGATAGTTAGCACTCCATTCCCAACCACGGTTACGAACTTCACCAACATTCTGATAAGGAGCACTCAATAATCCGAGGAACGTACCTGGCATAGAAAGCTGCATCAATATATCTGAAGTCTTGCGATCGAACCAATCGAATGAGGTGGTTACTTTATTGTTGAAGAATCCGAGATCAATACCAATATTCACGCTGCGTGTAGTCTCCCACTTGATATTTTCGTTTGGAACTGAATTCTGTATAAGACCAGCCTGAGGAGTTCCACTCTGATCAAAATAGTAGTTGCCGCTTGCTGCATAGGTTGCTGTGTAAGGATAATTTCCGATTTCCTGATTACCTAACTTTCCCCAAGAAAAACGGAGCTTACCGAAGAGCCACTTGCTCTGTTCTTCCATAAATTTCTCACTGGTGAAGACCCAACCTAATGATACAGAAGGAAATGTTGCATAGCGGTGTGATTTTGGCATGCGTGAAGATCCATCATGTCGAACATTGAATTCGAAGAGATATTTGTTGTCATAATCGTACTGTATACGTCCAAAGAATGACTGTAAGCGATAAGCACCGGCATTACCTCCTGTATTAGGATTCTTGGTTCCACCATCTAACTCATAGATGTTGTTGGTAGGGAAACCTTGCTTAGATGCAGTTAAACCTTCTTCATCGTAGCCAATAATAGAATGACCTGCCAATGCATTGATTGTATGAAGACCAAAACGCTTGTTATAGGTAAGAAGGTTTTCATTAGTCCACATGGTTTCACGATATCTGTAATCAGTTAATTGATTGTTTACAGACCCTACTTTCAGCATGTTTCCTTCTGCGTCATAGCGTGCATCTATATCGCTAGGTGAGTAGCTTTTTGTCGCTTTGTTATAGAATGTATATGCGTAACTAGTCTGGAATTTTAAACCATCATAGATGTCAATACCAATGGTTGCCTTTCCGTTAAAGCGCCATGCATTATTCTTGTTATATCCAAGATTGATAGCCTCTAATGGATTTTTAAACGCTTCTGCATCTTTATTAGAACCATCTACATAACCATAATGGCCATTGGTATAGCGTGAAGGTACAGTTGGGCGTGCAAACCATGAAATCAATCGCATTACACCTCCTTCACCAGCAACATTCTTTCCTGGGGCTGTTACATCATTAAAATTTCCTGCTATATTTAACCCAAAACTAAATCTTTTGTATTTAGAGTTGACGTTGGAACGGAAGCCTAGTTTACGTACTCCAGTTTCCTTCATTATACCCTTTTGGTCAGAATAGTTAATAGATGTCATAAATTGTACATTTTCAGAACCACCTGATACCGATAAACTATGCTGCTGCATGTGACCTGTCTGCATGATTTCATCCATCCAATCTGTGTTAGCATAGTGGTCTGGATCAGAGCCGTTTTTTAACTTTTCAAGCGCAGCTTGGTCGTCCTTCACCAGCAACATTCTTTCCTGGGGCTGTTACATCATTAAAATTTCCTGCTATATTTAACCCAAAACTAAATCTTTTGTATTTAGAGTTGACGTTGGAACGGAAGCCTAGTTTACGTACTCCAGTTTCCTTCATTATACCCTTTTGGTCAGAATAGTTAATAGATGTCATAAATTGTACATTTTCAGAACCACCTGATACCGATAAACTATGCTGCTGCATGTGACCTGTCTGCATGATTTCATCCATCCAATCTGTGTTAGCATAGTGGTCTGGATCAGAGCCGTTTTTTAACTTTTCAAGCGCAGCTTGGTCGTAAGAACCAGGATTAGTTTCATTACGCATGATGGCCCAATCGTAACTGTTGAGAAACTTTGGTAAAACAGTTGCGCTCTGGATAGAATAACTTCCTCCATAGTTTACTTTTACAGATCCGGCTGAACCTTTCTTTGTTGTAATGAGGATTACGCCATTTGCTGCACGTACACCATATATAGCGGCAGATGCGGCATCTTTCAGAATAGAAATATTCTCAATATCTGCAGGTGAAATATCGCTGAGTTGACTTAATGTTCCTTCTACGCCATCAATGAGAACCATAGGATTACTGTTACCAAATGTTCCTACGCCACGTACTCTAATTTCCGGATTATCATTACCAGCTTGGGCACCATTCATTGTAATGTTGACACCTGTCATTCTTCCTTGTAATAGGGTAGCGGTGTTTGCTACTGGCACACCTTCGATGTCTTTAGATGTGATTGCCGATACAGAACCTGTAAGGTTTGCTTTTTTCTGAACTCCATAACCTACAACTACAGTTTCCTGAAGCATGTTGCTGTCTTCTAACAGTGTAGCACGGATAGAACCGCCATTCCATATTATAGTCTTTGTCTTGTAGCCGATGGAAGAAATTGTAATTTTAACTCCCATTTTGACGTCTTTTAGGGTAAAATTACCATCAAGGTCAGTTACAGTACCACCGTTGCTCCCTTCGATTCTGATTGTAGCACCGATGATAGGTTCTCCATTAGAGTCTTTAACATTACCACTGCAGGAACTCTGTTGTTGCATAGCAGTTTTTGAATAGGTCTGAGCTGCTGATGCAGGGGCGGCATAAAATGGTGATGTGATACCAAGTAGAGCCGCAATGTACAAATATGCTCTTTTGTTCATAGGATTATTATATATTGTTAGTTAAAATGTTATATTGATTATTCGCATTCTATGACTTTTACCCAGTCTACCCACAATTCAACTGGTAAGTCTTCATCGTGTATTATGCCTGCCCAAGTTGGCTGCCCGTTAAGCACACCTCCTAGGGAACAGTTTAGAATTATGTCAAAATTATAATCACAGAACGGAAATTGCAGTTTTTCTTTTGGCAGATTCATATTCTTGTATCTGAAAGTTTCTTTTCCGTCTACATAAAATATTACAGCTTCGTCAGTTCTTTCTGCTGCATATACATGAAACTGTGTAACATCAAAGTTGGAATCTCTGTTAGGATTGGTTACCCCCGCAGAGCCAGTGTCTCCATTAATATAATACGTATGTACTGTTTGATAAAATTCATATGGAGTCTTTTGTATCCATTCCATTAAATCTATTTCGCCGCTTCTAGGCCAGATTTCTCCTCCAATTGGCATCTGCCAAATAGCAGGGAATGCACCGCGAGCCCGTTTGGTTAACCTTGCCTTTACTTCTACTCGGGTATTCTTGCCAAACCCCTTTATCGTATGGATACCACCTGTTTTATATAAGCCATCGTCTTTGCTTGCTTTAAGTTTGAGATAGCCATTCTCTACTTTCACATTTTCATATTCATTTACGTTCTTGAAATGTCGCGCCCAGGCTACATTTAAATATTCTGCAAGTTTCCAAACTTTTGGGTTAGGAATTGATTCAGAACTATTGAACTCGTCAAGAAATATTGTCTTTTCTTTCTTGCTGTCAGCCATAACAACTGTTGAAGTGATGATAAACAGTGCTAGAATTAATCTACTTTTCATTGTTATTGTTGTTTATGTTTGCTTATTGTCATTTAGAAACCGGTATCTTGCTATCAGGCAGGCTCCCGTGATTCCTGCAAGGCCTTTCAGGCTTGAGTTAACGATTTTAGAATCCTCATTCATGATGTTGAGAGAGAATTTCTTGATGCCCATCTTTACCGGTAGTGTGAGGTAATCGCCTGTAACCGACATTTCTCCTCCGATGACCAGCATTTCAGGGTTGAAGATGTTGATGACTCCTGCCAGCTGCTTGCCAAGTTCGTCTGCTATGTACTGCAGTGTGGCAAGGCTAAGTACATCTTCCTTTGCTATGGCATCCAGAATATCCTGGAGTGATAGATCTTCATTCTTTTTCAGTACTCTTTCTGAGAGGATAGAAGTCTTTCCTTCCTTTATCTTCTCGACGAGCTTCCTTTTGAGTGCTCTGCCCGAAACCTCTGTTTCTATGCAACCTATCTTGCCGCAGTGGCAGATGATGTTGTTGTTGTAGGCTGTCATGTGGCCGAATTCGCCAGAATATCCCGACTTTCCGTAATAGAGTTTGCCGTCGATGATGATTCCGATTCCGATGCCCCAGCATACGTTTACGAAGATGATGTCTTTCAGGCCTTTACATTGTCCCTTAATCAACTCTGCGAAAGCCATACTCCGGGTATCGTTCTCGATACATACAGGTAGCTGTATGAGCTGGGTCAACTTGTCGGTCAATGATTCTTTCAGGAAGGTGAACATGTTGTAGGCATTTCCCTGTACAGGATTCACGCGCTCAGCCACATTCACGCAAACTTGAAGTATTTCTTCTCTTGAAACAGGAAGGCTTTCGATAAACTCATTGATGATTCTGCTTATCTCTTCCAGGTTTTCTGGAGAGTTCTTATATACGTAAGGCACTCTTGTTTTTTCGGTAATCAGATTGCCTGCGAAGTCGCTTGCTGCAAGTGCCAGGCAGTTCATCTCAGGATTGACACCGATGAAGTAGCCTGCTGTTGGAACGAGGTCGTAAACCATCGGGATGCGTCCCGAAGAATTGTCTTTCTTTCCAATCTCTCTGGCGAGTCCTTCTTTTATCAACTCGTTGAGGGCACTTGTTGTTGTCGGTAAGCTAACTCCGATAGCCTTCGATATCTCTGGGATGGTGGAGGCTCCGTGAGAGATAAACTGCTCCAGGAGCTTGCCCTGAACTGAGGGCTTTTTGTTTATCTTTCTAAGATATTTTAT
>JAJWAL010000109.1:0-10126 GCA_021618535.1 Segatella copri
ACCCAGGGCGATGCCCTGGGCTAGGAGCTTCTGCCCTTTCAGGGCGTGTGGGGCAAAACTTGCGAAACTTCAGTAAAGAAAGTATAACGACCGATAAATATAAGTTAAAAACGTTTATTATCAAGGCAATAAAGCATTTTTTTGCTAACTTTGCAGCTAAAAAGTAACAATATGCAAGACAATAAAATACAAAATAGAACCAACCCATTCTTCGTGCCTTACAATACACCGCACGATACAGTACCATTCGAACGAATCCGTCTCGAAGATTATGAGCCGGCATTCATGGAGGGAATCCGCCGTGATGACGAAGCTACAGACAAGATTGTAAACGATCCTGCAGAACCAACCTTTGAGAATACCATTGCAAGAGTTGATACCGAAAAGGGCGAACACTATTACGACCTCTTGAGCCGTGTATCTAACGTTTTCTCATGCATGATGAGTGCTGAAACCTGCGATGAGATGGAAGAGATTGCGCAGAAGATGAGTCCGATTCTCACCAAGCACGCAAATGACATCACGCTGAACAAGAAACTCTTCGAGCGCATCAAGTTCGTTCACGATCATCCCAACAGAGAACTGACTCCAGAAGAGAAAATGCTTCTGGACACCAGCTATGACGGATTCGTACGCAGCGGTGCACTCTTAGATGAAGAAGGCAAAGAGAAACTTCGCAAACTTACAGAAGAAGCCAGTATGCTCACTCTGCAGTTCTCACAGAATCTCTTAAAAGAAAACAAGGCATTTACGCTCCATATCACAGACGAAGCTCAGCTCGACGGACTTCCAGAAACAGCAAAAGCTGCCGCTGCGCATACCGCCAAAGAACAGGAAAAAGAAGGCTGGATCTTTACACTCGATTATCCAAGTTATTCTCCATTTATGACCTACTCTACCCAGCGTGAGCTCCGCAAACAGATGTATATGGCACGCAATACGGTATGTACCCATGATAACGAGCAGAACAACCTGGAAATCTGCAAACGACTGGTAAACCTGCGCAGAGAACTCGCTCAGTTGCTCGGTTTCGAAACCTATGCAGACTATGTTCTTCGCCACCGTATGGCAAGCAATACAGAACATGTATATAAACTTCTCAACGACCTGATAGAGGCTTATAAGCCAACGGCAGAAAAGGAAGTGGAAGAAGTGGAAGCCCTTGCCAAGAAATTGGAGGGTGAAGATTTCGAAATGGAGCCATGGGATTTCGGCTTCTATTCTCATAAACTTCAGATGGAGAAATATAATCTCGATGCAGAAATGCTTCGCCCTTATTTCCAGCTGGACAAAGTGATAGGCGGTGTGTTTGGCCTCGCCAACAAGCTGTATGGCATCACCTTTAAGGAGAACAAAGAGATACCGGTATACCACCCAGACGTCAAGGCATACGAGGTATTTGATAAAGACGGCAGCTATCTGGCTGTATTCTATGCCGACTTCTTCCCTCGCAAGGGTAAGCAAGGAGGTGCCTGGATGACAGAGTTCCAGGGACAGTGGATAGACCATAAGGGCAACAACATACGTCCTCACGTAAGTGTGGTAATGAACTTTACCAAGCCAACAGAGGAAAAACCTGCTCTCTTGACATTAGGAGAAGTAGAAACCTTCCTCCATGAGTTTGGTCACAGTCTTCACGGCATGTTTGCCAATACCCGCTTCGAGAGTCTTTCGGGAACCAACGTTTGGTGGGACTTCGTAGAGTTGCCATCACAGTTTATGGAGAATTATGCAATAGAGAAAGATTTTCTCCGTACATTTGCCTTCCACTATCAGACAGGTGAACCATTGCCAGATGAACTCATAGAGCGCATCATGAAGAGTCGCAACTTCATGACAGCCTACGGTTGCTTGCGCCAGGTAAGTTTCGGATTGCTTGACATGGCATACTACACCCAAAAGAAAGAATTTACTGCCGACATCATGCCTTACGAAAAGGAAGCCTGGAAAAAGGCGATGATATTGCCACAGTTGCAGGAAACCTGTATGACCGTACAGTTCTCACACATCATGGCAGGAGGTTATGCCGCAGGATATTATAGCTACAAATGGGCAGAAGTATTGGATGCTGATGCTTTCAGTGTATTCAAGAAGAATGGAATCTTCGACCAGAAGACTGCTCAAAGTTTCCGTGACAACGTACTCTCTAAGGGTGGAACAGAGCATCCTATGGTTCTCTACAAACGGTTCCGTGGACAAGAGCCAACCATCGATGCACTGCTGGAACGTAACGAAATCAAGGTACAACATAAAGGATAAGAGGATGGCAAACGAACTTTCCAAACAAACCAAGCTCGACCTTCGCTATTTGCGAATGGCACGTATATGGGCTGAAAACAGCTATTGTAAACGCCGACAGGTAGGTGCACTGGTTGTAAAAGATAAAATGATTATCAGTGATGGCTACAATGGTACACCGAGCGGATTTGAAAATGTCTGTGAGGATAACAACGTAACCAAGCCATACGTTCTCCATGCGGAGGCTAATGCTATTACGAAATTGGCCCGCAGCAGCAATAACAGTGAGGGAAGTACGCTTTACGTCACCGCCTCTCCATGTATAGAATGTGCCAAACTGATCATACAGTCGGGCATCAAACGTGTTGTATATGCAGAGAAATACCGTCTGGACGATGGTATCAAACTGATGCAACGAGCAGGAATCAAGGTAGAATACCTCAATCCTGATGAAAAGACATCTTCTGAAGAAGATTAGAGAAAAGATAGATAAAACGTTAGTAAAAAGAGAATTGTTATGAACATGAGTAAGAATAAGACCAACCGCTTTATGCCATTCATCATGGCATTCTGTGTTGTGATAGGTATTATCATCGGAACATTCTTTTCCAACCATTTCTCTGGAAATCGCCTCAACGTTATCAATAGTGGAAGCAACCGTCTGAACAACCTGCTCCATCTTATTGACGACCAATATGTAGATCCCGTGAACATCGACTCGCTGGTAGATAAGGCAATTCCACAGATTTTAGCAGAACTGGATCCACATTCCGTATATATCAGTGCTAAAGACGCAGCTCAGGCCACCGACGATCTGAAAGGCTCGTTCTCGGGTGTAGGCGTAGAGTTTGTCATCCGCCAAGATACGATACATATACAGAATGTGATACAGAATGGTCCTGCCGAGAAAGCCGGACTTTTGGCAGGAGATAAGATTGTAGCCGTAGACGGCAAGCCTTTTGTCGGCAAGATTGTAACCAATCAGGAGGCAATGCATCGCCTGAAGGGTCCAAAGGATACCAAGGTGAAAATCGGAGTTATACGATATGGAAGCAAGAAGGTTCAGACCTTTACCGTAACCCGAGGTGAAATACCGACAAAGAGTGTTACGGCAGCTTACATGCTTAACGATAAAACTGGCTATATCCGTATCAAGAACTTTGGCGAGAACACCTATCCGGAAATGCTGATTGCTCTGGCCAAACTCTCACAGCAGGGATTCACCAACCTCTGTATTGACCTTCGGGATAACTCAGGTGGTTACCTGACGGCTGCAGTAAACATGGCAAACGAATTCTTGCCAGACAAGAAGCTCATCGTTTACACACAGGGACGCAAATCGCCTAGACATAACTATATGAGTGACGGTAAGGGTGCCTACCAGAAGATTCCGATGGTAGTTCTCATCAATGAAGGTTCTGCATCATCTGCAGAAATCTTTGCGGGTGCCATGCAGGATAATGACCGTGCTACCATCATCGGACGACGCTCATTTGGTAAGGGACTGGTTCAGCAACAGATAGAATTCCCAGACCACAGCCTCATCCGTCTGACCATTGCGCGCTACTATACTCCTTCAGGAAGATGCATCCAGAAGCCATATACGCTGGGCGATGACAAGGATTATGAGCAAGACTTGCTTGACAGATACCAGCACGGAGAGTTCTTCTCACAGGATAGCATCAAGCATACAGGACCAGCTTATCATACAGGTAACGGCCGTATTGTCTATGGCGGAGGTGGTATCACCCCAGACATCTTTGTTCCTGAAGATACGCTCGGCATGACATCCTATTTCAAGGAGGCCAGTCTGAGTGGTCTCATCTTGCAGTTTGCCTTCACTTATACAGACGATAACCGTCCGAAGTTGAACAACTTCAAGGAGATGATGGACCTTGCCGATTATCTTGACAGTCAGGACATGGTTGAAAAGTTTGCCAGCTATGCCGATAAACGTGGTTTGAAACGTAGAAATCTTTTGATCAAGAAATCACACAAACTGTTAGACCGTGTCATCGACAGCCGTATCATCTACAATATGTTGGACGAGCAGGCATGGACCCAGTACATCAATCTTGATGATCCAGTCATCAAAAAGACGCTGGATGTATTTGAGAACCATGCAGCATTTCCAAAGAAACCAGAGCCAGCCAAAAAACGCGCTGCGAAGAAAGAAAAGATAGCCATGGCGAATACGCCCTACAACTATTCTTCCTTACACCATAATAATTGTATGATAGCAAATGCTTAAGGCATGGACAAGAAAGAATTAAGAAAAATCATAAAAGACAGAAAGCGACAGTATTCCTCAAGACAACTTGAGGAACTGTCGCTTTCTGTATTATCACGTTTAGATTCCAACCCGCATCTTCAGAAAGCCCAAACCATACTGATGTACTATTCGCTTCCTGATGAAGTGGACACCCATCATTATATAGACCAACTTGTTTCCAGGGGAAAACGGGTGATACTGCCCGTTGTGCTGGACGATACGAATATGGAACTGAGAGAATATTCCGGAGCTCAAGACCTGAAGGAAGGAGCCTATCATATACTAGAACCGATAGGCAAGATTTATCCGGAGGAGAAATATCCTGAGATAGAACTTGCCGTAATCCCAGGTATGAGTTTCGATATGAAAGGCAACCGGTTAGGAAGAGGAAAAGGCTATTACGACAGATTTCTTGCCCAGATTCCACATGCATACAAAATAGGCATCTGTTTCGACTTCCAGAAAATCAAAGAGGAAGGACTCCTTCCTGTTACTCCTACAGATATATGCATGGACGAAATCATATAGCATATAGAGCGGGGAATATTAATAAAAACGTATATCCGCAATAACCTGTGCACCAACCTGTTCATTCAAACGGCGAACAAGAGTAGCACGGCTCATCGTGAGGTCAGCCCTCAATGCAGCATTCTCTATCTTTACATAGAGAGTCTGGTTCTTGATAAACTTATCACCACAATATGCAGCAATATTTTCCCCTACTACAGAATCCCAACTCATGATCAGGCGTTTCTGCTGTAAAGGAGTCTCCAACCCTTCCTTTCTCAGAAATTCGGGCAAGAGTTCTGCTATTGACTTAACTTTTCTTTTAAACATATTCTTACTTCATTATTTCCCCATTCTCTACATAGAATATCGTATGATCTCCCTGCATGTTCTGGAGAATCTTATCCAAATGATCACGGTTTGTATCCGTAATAAAAATCTGTCCGAAATGGTCACCGGCAACCAGTTTCACAATAGCCTCAACCCGCTGTGCATCCAACTTATCGAAGATATCATCCAAGAGGAGCAGAGGAAGTGTATTGGAACTCGTGCGCTGCAGGAAAGTAAATTGAGCCAGCTTCAGGGCAATCACGAAAGTTTTGTTCTGCCCCTGACTTCCCTCTCTCTTCATCGGATAATCACCCAGTAAAAACTCCAGGTCATCACGGTGAACACCATGCAGAGAATACCCTACAGCACGATCCTTAAACCGGTCGCGCCGGATAACATCCAGCAAAGGACCTCTCTGGCAATGAGAAACATAGTGAAGACGGACCTGCTCCTTATCACCCGAAATCTGCTGATAAATCTGCTGAAACAGCGGAACCAGTTCGTCAACGAAAGCCTGCCGTTTCCGGTACAGCAATTCACCATTACTCGCCATCTGCTGTTCCCAAAGTTCCAACAGCGTAATATCAGGCTCCTCCTCCATTTTCAGCAAAGCATTTCTCTGTTGCAAAGCCTTATTATAGTTGGCTAAAGCCTCAATATAAGAGTAATCAAACTGAGAGATGACCACATCCATCAGTTTTCTGCGCTCTTCACTTCCCCCTTCTATCAGAGAAACATCAGAAGGAGAAACCAGAATCAGAGGGATAAGCCCAATATGTTGCGAAAGACGCTTATACTCCTTCTTGTTTCTCTTGAAATGCTTCTTGGTACCCCGTTTCATGCCACAGTAAACATTCTCTATCTCCCCCTTATCATTATCATAATTTCCCTCCAGCATAAAGAAAGGCTCATCATGAGTAATAATTTGGGAATCGATAGAATTATAGGCACTCCTACAGAAAGAGAGATAGTAGATGGCATCAAGGAAATTAGTCTTTCCCATGCCATTATGTCCTATCAGACAATTGATTTTGGGCGACAACTCCAGATTGGCGCTCTTTATATTTTTAAAGTTAATAATGGAAATATTCTTTAAAATCATAGTCTCTTTTCTGCTTTTATAGTGCAAAGTTAGCAGAAAAAGAGGAAAAAACAAAAAAAATAGGCTAGAAATTTCAATAATTGAATAAAATTGAGTAAATTTGCAGAAGTTTAGCGGCATTCCACAATTTGAAAGCTAACTTTCTATTGAGCAGATTGCCCCAAAACCAGAAACTAAAAAGTATAGAATAATAAAAAAGCAAAATAAAAATGGCAAACAACAACGTACAGGCTCAGGAAACAGAGAGCCTAAACATTCGTGAGGCCTTCTTCTTGAAGAACAAGAAGGCAATTATCATTGCAGTAGTAGCTATCATTGTTATCATTGCAGGTGTATTCGGTTATGTATCTCAGATCTCAGGTCCTCGTGAGGACAAGGCTAGCACTATGCTTGCTAAGGGTCAGACCTACTTTGCTAACCAGATGTATGAGCAGGCATTGAAGGGTGATGGCGCTGGCTATGTAGGTTTTACTAAGATTGCTGACGAATACAGCAGCACAGATGCAGGTAACCTGGCAAACCTCTATGCTGGTCTTTGCTATGCAAACCTCGGCAAATGGGCAGAAGCTCAGAAGAGTCTGGAATCTTTCTCTTCAGAAGACGACCAGATGATCAGTCCTGCTGCTGAAGCTGCCTTAGGTGATGCTTATGCGCATCTCAACCAGCTCGACAAGGCTGTAGATGCTTTCAAGAAGGCTGCTTCTATGGCAGACAGCAAGGCCGACGAAGGAACAAACAACAGTCTTTCTCCTACATTCATTATCAAGGCTGGCGAGATTCTCGAAAGCCAGGGTAAGAAAGACGAAGCTTTGAAGCTTTATCAGGATGCTAAGAAGAAGTATGTTAACGCTATGCTCGTACAGAGTGGCGAAATCGACAAGTACATCGAGCGCGCTTCTAACTAATCTGTACTGATAACAATTCGAAATCAATATGGCAACAGCACTTCATAATTTATCTGAATACGACTTTACTAAAATACCAGACGCCAGCAACATGTGCTTCGGTATTGTCGTAGCAGAATGGAATCCTGAGATTACGGGCGCATTGCTCGATGGAGCAGTAAAAACACTCGAGAAACATGGAGCACTCACTGAGAATATCCATGTGAAAACTGTTCCTGGAAGCTTTGAGCTTATCTATGGAGCCCATCAAATGGTTTTGAATGGCGGCTATGATGCAGTCATCATTTTAGGTAGTGTGATACGTGGTGAAACTCCTCACTTCGATTACATCTGCGAGGGTGTTACCTACGGTATTGCCCGTCTGAATGCTACTCAGGAAATTCCTGTTATCTATGGTCTCTTGACTACCAACGATCTGCAGCAGGCTAAGGATCGTAGCGGCGGCAAGTTAGGCAACAAGGGTGATGAGTGTGCTATAGATGCTATCAAGATGGCTAAGTTCTAGTCTCTTCACTACGAGAGTTGATAAACTGAATGTTATATATATAATAAGGTATAAGCATATGAAACTCTACCAGCTATTGCAGTCGTTTGAATTTGAAGAGATATTTCCAACAGTCAATGTGATGTTTCCAAATGCACAGTTGCATCGCGATATTTTTGAAAAAGCATTCGATATGCTTTGCAATATCCAACCTATCACATCCAAAAAGGTCATCAAGTTTGAACTGATGGAAGATCCCAACTCAAATGATATGTTTGTTGGAGCAAATGATAGCTGTTTCCAGTCCACATGGGATGTATGCCTGGGAAAGGAAGTCAAAAAAGGCAAAGGCGCTGATCTCAATGATGTAGAACTGGCAGCCAACTGCTTACTCAATGTTCTTTTCATCGGACGTCATCCTCAAGGATTTGACAAGGACTACAAAAAGTTATTGAAATAAACTATCTTTAAAGGGTAAAAAGGTAAAAAGGTAAAAAAGTAAAAAGAGCCTTACCCCCTTCGTGCCCCCGTCCCCAGCGATTCCATCGCTGGTCCCCTAAAAAAAAGGTAAAAAGAGCACCCTAGCTTAACATTCCGCTAGGCTCTTTTTACCTTTTTACCTTTTTACCCTTTTACCTTTCAACATTCAACATTCAACATTCAACATTCAACATTCCCTATTCCGCCCCCGGCTCGCCCAGATATTCGAAGATGGTGGATACCTGGCGGGGAGGGAAATACTGGCTACGCTTCTGGTAGCCTAGGCGCTGCAGCTCGTTCCAGAGAGGCTCGCAACGCTTGATCCAGTCCATGATATGACGGCGCGCTGTCGCCCCGTCGGTTGTATCGGGAAAGTAGAGCAGACCGAGTTCGGTCTTGCTGTACATACGTTGGGGATAATTCATAAGCTTTATATTTTTTACAATCCTTCTACACCATGATCCTTAAAGAAACCTATCATCGCTGTGGTCATATAGCCACCCATGTTCATCTTCTTGTTCGAACGCCTGCAGTTGGCTATGTAATAATCCTTTCGCAGGAAGAAGTCCTCCAGGTCGCCAATCATATCTAACCTGAGATAGCCGCTCAGCTGGTCAGCCTTCTTCTCGCTCACATCATAATTGCATTGCAGCCGGAGTTTCAGTTTGCTCCGCTGCCCTCTCAGTTCGCTGCTCACTTCTCCACCCTCTGCAGTTTCGCCTGAAGTGCGACGGTCGTGCAGGGTAAAGGTGATGTGCTCGGGCAGGTGATGCTTCACTTTTTCACCCTCTTCCAGAAAGAAAGGCTTATAGGTAAGATACTGGTCGATGATGCGGTTCCGGTAAAGGCGCTTGAGGTCTTTGCAGGCGAAAGTCAGACATTTTCTGTCCAGTTCCGACCAGGTCTTGTAGTAATCTTCCCTGCCATGCATCAGTTGCTGGAAATGCGCCGTTTTGCTGATGGTGAATCCATTTGCAGCCCAGCAGTTCATGATGAGATACAACTTGATGCTCGATGCGCTGCGGCATTGGTTGATGGCATTGAGGTCGATATGGCTGACTCCCTTGTCGTAATTGTAGAAAAACCGTATCACGTTGTTGTCGAAGCGGAAATTTACCATCCAGTTCTTGTGCCGGTCTTGGTATATCTCACTCTTAAACAGGCATGAAAATTTCCGGTAGTAGGTCTGGTCGCCCTGCTTGAACGGCAGCTGGATGGGCTTGGATTCTATACGCTGGATGGCATCGCGCAATTGCGGATAATGTCCAGCTCCAAATTTAAACTCCGACAGTTTCATGATGACATCGGTGTGGCCTGCAGCTCTCTGTTCTGCGGTGAAGCCATTAAAAGTCTGTGAAGTTAATCGATAAGGGATAACATAGCCCAAGATTGCTTTCTGGGCATGCCTGATAATCTGTAGAACGATTTTGAGTTCTACCACCGAATAGTTCTGGTAAGACAATCCCTGTACGCCAAGGATGGCTATCAGTTGTTTCTCTTGTTGATTTGTCTGAGGGAAGGACTGCTGCCCGCCCGGAGGCTGTTGATAAACTTGTTCCATTTCCGTTTTCTGTTAAAATCGTTAGTGGCCTACCGATTGCGGCAAGTCTTGGTTATAGTTTATTGAAAACCGGCATGGAATTGGAGTAAGGAAAACAAATAAGATAAAACGATCTATCCGCATGGGTAGATTTCTGCCGTTCATTCTTACTTACAAACGTTCCTTACTTCGCATCCATGCCGATAAATCATAATCAAATTTATCAGGCATAGAATGCCCTGTAAGGATTACCGTTTGTTCACTCACC
>JAJWAL010000110.1:0-1118 GCA_021618535.1 Segatella copri
TACCTTCTGAGCGCATTACAGAAGAATCTAAGGGTGCACGTGTGCAGCCTTTTGCAGAAAACGCAGAGAACCGTGTAACGATCATGATCGCTAAGTAGTACGGTAAGTTTATAATGCGACAATCAATTATTTTAATTGGTGGCGGGGCATCCTCAGGGTGCCCCGTTTTTCTTTCAGATATACCTTCCTTCTCCCTCTCATTTTGTTATTTTTTTACCTTTTCTTGCAGTTTCTCAATATTTTGTTGTACCTTTGCAACGTATTAAAAAATAAGCGATTATGGGACGAGCTAAAAGAATACCTTACGGAGTGTCTGACTTCATCGACATCATAGAGAGAAATCAATATTATGTCGATAAGACCATGTATATACCTAAGTTAGAGGATGAGCCTGATGCCTTGTTCTTTATTCGCCCTCGCCGTTTTGGCAAGAGCTTGTTTATCAGTATGCTGAGGGCTTATTATGACATCAAACGTAAAGATAAGTTTGATAAGTTGTTTGGCAACCTTTGGATAGGTTCGCATCCTACAGAAAATCAGGGAAAGTATCAAGTCTTGTTTCTTGATTTCTCCAAGATAGGAGGTTCGATAGATCAATTGGAAGAAAACTTCAATGCCTATTGCAATGAATGTATTGATAGCTTTATCGAAACTTATCAGGAGTATTATCCCGAACGAGTAGTGGAAAGTGTGTTGAAGGCAAAAACTGCTGCCAGAAAGTTGAATGCCATTGGGATTGCTGCAGAGAAAAAGAATCTTCCACTTTATCTTATAGTAGATGAGTATGACAACTTTACCAATGTTGTGCTCAATGAGCAGGGGGAGGAAGTGTATACGGCTCTTACCCATGCCAGTGGTTTTTATCGGGAGATTTTCAAGGTGTTTAAGGGAATGTTCTCTAAAATCTTTATGACAGGCGTAAGTCCTGTTACACTGGATGATTTGACCAGTGGATTCAACATAGGATGGCATATCTCTACCAAGCCTGCCTTTAATCAAATGCTTGGTTTCTCTACCGAAGATGTAAGAGAACTCTTCACTTATTATAAGGAGAACGGGGAGATTCGTCCTGATAGTGATGTGGAGGCTATCATTAACGAAATGAAACCATGGTATGA
>JAJWAL010000110.1:1218-10031 GCA_021618535.1 Segatella copri
AAACCGATATGCCGATGCTCCAAGAGTAGAAGCCTTGCGTCAAGGTACCAAACTCCATAAGATAATTATGCAGTTTGAGGGGTATCAGTTGAGGAAGATAGATGAAATTGATTAAAGAAGATAAGCATTTTGTCTCTTAAACTCTGGGTTTTGGTTAATTTTACATCTTTTTTTCCTCATTCTCATTATTTTGTTGTACCTTTGCAGCTAAAATAATAATAAATTGCAAGAAAATGGGAAAGATTATATTGACGGGCGACCGTCCTACAGGTAAACTTCACCTGGGTCATTACATCGGCTCTCTGCAGCGCCGAGTACAACTTCAGAACGCTGGCGACTTTGACAGAATGTTCGTTTTCATGGCAGATGTTCAGGCTTTGACTGATAATGCCGACAATCCTGAGAAGATTCGCCAGAATATTACCGAGGTGGCTCTCGACTATCTCTCTGCGGGCCTCGACCCTAAGAAGTGTACACTCTATATCCAGAGTATGATTCCGGAGTTGGCAGAGTTGACTACCTATCTGATGAACCTCATCAGCGTATCTCGTGTTCAGCGTAACCCAACCGTGAAGACTGAGATCAAAATGCGTAACTTCGAGGCAAACATTCCGCTCGGTTTCTTCTGCTATCCTGTGAGTCAGGCTGCCGACATCACCGCTTTCAAGGCTACAACCGTGCCTGCCGGTGAGGACCAGGAGCCTATGCTGGAGGTAACCCGCGAGTTGGTTCGCCGTTTCAACCAGACTTATGCACCTGTATTGGTAGAGCCGGAGATTCTGCTTCCAGAGATTGCCTGCTGCCGTCGTCTTCCTGGAACTGACGGTAAGGAGAAGATGAGTAAGAGTCTCGGTAACTGTATCTACATGAGCGACGATGAGAAGACCGTTTGGAAGAAGGTGAAGAAGATGTCTAACGGTGAGCCACGTATGAGCATGGAAGAGCCGGGACATCTGGAGGGCAATGCCGTGTTCACTTATCTGGAGGCATTCTCTACTCCTGAGGACTTTGCTGAGTTCTGGCCTGAGTTCAAGACTTTGGATGAGTTGAAGGAGCAGTATGTGAAGGGTGGTATCGGTGACGGTACCTGCAAGAAATTCCTGAACAGCGTCATCAACAAGATGCTTGACCCAATCCGTGCCCGCCGTCATGAGTTTGAGCAGGATATTCCTGAGGTATTCAATATCCTGAAGAAGGGTAGCGAGGATGCCCGCGAGTTTGCAGCCCAGACCATGGATGAGGTTCGCAAGGCTATGCGTATCGACTATTTCAGCGATGCTGCCTATATTGAGGAGCAGGCTGCGAAATATAAGATTTAATGTTGAATGTTGAGTGTTGAATGTTGAGTTAGGCATGCGCCCTATAATTCAACACTCAACATTCAACATTCAACACTTAATTATGAATTCGCGAATATTACAATTAGCGGTACCGTCGATAATATCCAATATCACGGTACCGCTTTTGGGTTTGGTTGATGTCGCTATCGTCGGGCATATCGGCGATGCGGCTTACATCGGAGCTATTGCCGTGGGGTCGATGCTATTCAATGTCATCTACTGGCTTTTCGGATTCCTGAGAATGGGAACCAGCGGAATGACTTCGCAGGCTTTGGGAAGGAGAGATTTGGCTGAGGTGCTGAGGCTCCTGGTACGCTCTTTGAGTATCGGTGTGGGGATAGGAGTGCTGTTCTTCGTTCTCCAGAAATGGCTGATAGGCTGCGGACTCTGGGCGATGTCACCGGAAGCGGATGTCGTGGAACTGGCACGGAGATACTGTTATGTCTGTATCTGGGGCGCCCCGGCAGTGCTCGGACTCTACGGATTTACGGGCTGGTTTATCGGTATGCAGAACACCCGCATTCCGATGATGGTATCGCTGACGCAGAATGTGGTGAACATCGTAGCCTCTCTGCTGCTAGTCTTTGTCGGCGGTATGACGGTAGAAGGTGTGGCGCTCGGAACGGTCATAGCCCAATGGTGGGGATTCCTGATGGCATGTCTGTTCTATCGCATCTGTTATCGCCGGTTAAGCAAGTATGACTATCGCCGGCATCTCTTTGCTGCCGAACCGCTGAAGCAGTTTTTCTCGCTCAATAAGGATATCTTTCTCCGCACCCTCTGTCTGGTGGCGGTCAACCTCTTCTTTACGGCGGCAGGTTCCAGGGAGAGTACCATCGTGCTGGCTGTGAATACGCTGCTGATGACGCTCTTTACCATCTTCTCTTATTTTATGGATGGTTTTGCCTATGCGGCAGAGGCGTTGAGCGGCAAGTATTACGGAGCCCGAAACATGGGGGCATTCCGCGAGGTGGTTAGAAGAACGATGGGTTTGGGAACTGTTGTGGCAGTAGGTTTCACCTTATTATATATAGTGGGTGGCGAGAATTTCCTCTCTCTGCTCACGAGCGATAAGCAGGTGATAGCTGCATCGGGCGAATATTTCTGGTGGGCTGTGCTGATTCCGCTGTCGGGCATGTCGGCATTCGTCTTCGATGGCATCTTTGTAGGCATCACCCAGTCTAAGTCGATGCTCTGTTCCACCGCCGTAGCCTCGGCTTCGTTCTTTGGTCTGTTCTTCGGCTTGCATCCTTTTCTGGGCAATCATGCCCTGTGGTTGGCCTTCATTCTCTACCTTCTGTTGAGGGGAATCGTACTGTTCGTCATTTACCGTAAAAAACTGCGGTAAATGGCGAATAGTGTTTTTATAGAATATATTAGTAGAAATAATGCACATCTTTCATAAAAATTGCACACTGAATTATAGTGTGCGCATTTTTGTGAAAAACTACATTAATATAGTTTAAATCTTAGGCTTATATTCTTTTTCTTAGCCGAAAATTAGTAATTTCGCAGAGCCAAACTTAAAAGGAAAAGAGTAAATGACAGCAGAAGAATATTATCAGCAAGGTAACGCCTGGCGCAAGCAGGGTGACTTTAAGCGTGCCCTCGACTGCTATATGGAGGCCATTGCCCTCGACCCGGAGAGCCCTGCCGTAGCAGCCAAGGAGATGCTGGATGATATCATGAGCTTCTATTGCAAAGACTACTACAATCCATAACAACCGACATGTGGACAGCAGGAGCTTTGTTTACTCCAAGGGTAAAGATAATTAGTAAGAAATTAGAATATGAGTAAGATTAAAGGGGCTATTGTAGTCGACACCGGGCGTTGCAAGGGATGCTCGCTCTGTGTGGAGGCGTGTCCTCAGCATGTCATCGCATTGGCAGAGAAAAAAGTCAATGTGCATGGTTACCGTTATGTAGAAGCGGCTGTACCTGAAGCATGCGTTGGTTGCACCTCGTGCGCCATCGTGTGTCCGGACGGCTGCATCACTGTTTATCGTAAGAAGGAGGACTAAACAATGGCAAATCAGGAAGTTACATTAATGAAAGGCAATGAGGCGATAGCCCATGCCTGTATCAGATGTGGTGCGGATGGCTTCTTCGGCTATCCTATCACACCTCAGAGTGAGATTATAGAGACGCTGGCTCTGCTCAAGCCATGGGAAACATCGGGTATGGTGGTTCTGCAGGCTGAGAGTGAGGTGGCGGCTATCAACATGGTTTATGGTGGCGCCGGTGCCGGTAAGCGTGTCATTACCACTTCTTCAAGTCCGGGTGTGGCTTTGATGCAAGAGGGTATCTCTTACATGGCAGGTGCTGAGATTCCGGGCGTTATCGTCAATGTGCAGCGTGGCGGTCCGGGTCTGGGTACCATCCAGCCATCCCAAAGTGATTATTTCCAGGCTACCCGCGGTGGTGGTAACGGCGACTATAATGTGATTGTGCTGGCTCCTGCTTCTGTTCAGGAGATGGCTGATTTCGTTGATCTCGCCTTTACGCTTGCCTTTAAGTATCGCAATCCTGCGATGATTCTGAGCGATGGTGTCATTGGTCAGATGATGGAGAAGGTGGTTCTGCCTCCTGTCAAGCCTCGACGTACCGAGAAGGAGATTGCAAAGGAATGTCCTTGGGCTACCATCGGCCGTCCGAAGAGTCGTCCAGTCAACATCATGACCTCTCTGGAACTCAAGCCTGAGGTGATGGAGGAGCGCAATATTGCTCTTCAGGAGAAATACAGAAAAATCCGTGAAACCGAGGTTCGTTATGAAACCGAGCAGATGGATGATGCCGACTATGTTATCGTAGCCTTCGGTAGTGCGGCACGTATTGCCGAGAAGAGCATCGAGAATGCGCGTGAGCAGGGCATCAAGGTAGGATTGTTCCGTCCTATCACCCTCTGGCCTTTCCCTGAAAAGGAGATTCATGAACTCGCCAAGACCAAGAAGGGCATTCTGGTTGTAGAAATCAATGCCGGTCAGATGGTTCAGGATGTGCGACTGGCTGTGAATGGTCAGACTCCTGTGGAGCACTTTGGTCGTCTGGGCGGTATCGTACCGGAGCCGGAGGAAATCGTTGAAGCATTAAAGAAGTTAATAAAATGAATGATATAATTTCACCAGAGAATCTGGTATATAAGAAGCCTACACTGATGAACGATACCCCGATGCATTATTGCCCGGGGTGTTCGCATGGCGTAGTTCATAAGCTCGTTGCCGAGGTTGTAGAGGAGATGGGCATGGAGGATAAGACGGTAGGCGTATGTCCGGTGGGCTGCGCTGTCTTTGCTTATCGCTATTTGGATATTGACTGGCAGGAGGCTGCTCATGGTCGTGCACCTGCTGTAGCTACGGGTATCAAGCGCTTGTGGCCTGATCGTCTTGTCTTCACTTATCAGGGCGATGGCGACCTGGCTTGCATTGGTACCTGCGAAACTATCCACGCCCTGAACCGTGGTGAGCATATCGCCATCATCTTCATCAATAATGCCATCTATGGTATGACTGGCGGACAGATGGCGCCAACCACCCTGTTGGGTCAGAAGACTGCTACCTGTCCTTATGGTAGAGAGGCTGATCTTCATGGTTATCCACTCAATATTACCGAGTTGGCAAGCCATCTGCAGGGTACTTGTTATGTAACCCGTCAAAGTGTGGAGACCGTGGCAAGCATCAAGAAGGCAAAGAAGGCTATCCGCAAGGCGTTCGAGGCAAGCATGCAGGGCAAGGGCTCCAGTCTGGTAGAGATTGTTTCTACCTGCAACAGCGGTTGGAAACTCTCACCTGTTGAGGCTAACAAGTGGATGGAAGATAACATGTTTAAGCAGTATCCTAAGGGTGACCTGAAGGATACAACAAACATGTAATGTTGAATGTTGAATGTTGAATGTTGAATTTGGCATTTGCAAAAGTTTAGAACAATGAAGACAGAAATCATTATATCCGGTTTTGGCGGTCAGGGCGTTCTCTCTATGGGAAAGATTCTGGCTTATTCAGGACTGATGGAGGATAAGGAGGTAACCTGGATGCCTGCTTACGGACCAGAGCAGCGTGGCGGTACAGCCAATGTAACGGTCATTGTGAGCGACAGTCGCATCTCTTCGCCTATCCTGAGCCATTATGATGTAGCCATCGTGCTCAACCAGCCATCGCTCGACAAGTTTGAGCCGAAGATTAAGCCAGGCGGCATCCTGATTTATGATGGCTATGGTGTGATGAATCCTCCACAGCGCAAGGACATCACCATTTATCGCATCGATGCGATGGACAAGGCTGCCGAGATGAAAAACTCCAAGGTGTTCAATATGATTGTTTTGGGCGGTCTGCTGAAGGTTTGTCCTGTAGTGAGCACCGATGGTTTGAACAAGGCGCTTTACAAGTCATTGCCAGAGCGCCATCATGGTTTGATTCCGCTGAACATGCAGGCAGTGGAAGAGGGAATGAAGATTATCGAAAAGGTAGACCGATAATAAACTGATTTTTAATCAATATGAATTATGCAATTTGCATTATGCAATTTGCATAATTCAAAATAAATAATTATCTTTGCAGCCGAAAGTAACATTTTAAAATGGTGAGCTATATGGAGAATCCTTTTATCATAACGGGTTATATCAAGCCCGAATATTTCTGCGACAGAGAAAAGGAAGCGGAAAGAATCATCAATAAGGTAACGGGTGGTGAGAATATGGTGGTAATGGCTGCAAGACGAGTAGGCAAGAGTAAACTGATAGACTTTTGCATGGATTCTTCTGCCATCAAAGACCATTTCATCTGTATATCCATCGATATCCTCCGAACTTCCAGCATCCATGAATTTGCGTTCGAGTTGGGAAAGGCTGTATTTGAATTGGCTGCCCGTCGTGGAACCAAGATGATGAGAATGGTGGTTAACACTCTGAAGTCTATCAATGGCTGCTTCGGTTACGATCCGATTTCCAATACCCCAACGTTTAATCTTTCGTTGGGTGATATTTCTAATCCGCTCTATACATTGGATGAGATATTTGCCTGTTTGGAGCAGGCAGATAAGAAATGCATCGTTGCCATCGACGAGTTTCAGCAGATAGGTTATTATCCAGAGAAAAATATGGAAGCCATTCTCAGGACTTATATTCAGAAGTGCAGCAATGCCAATTTCATCTTTTCGGGCAGCGAGCGTCATCTAATCTCCAAGATGTTTTCTGAGAAAGCGCATCCTTTTTACAATAGTGCTGATATGATGAACCTGGAGGTGATTCCGCTTGATAAATACAAGGAGTTTGCTATCCGCTTGTTTGGTAAGTTTGATAAGAAGATTAAGGAGAAGGCTATAGAGCAGGTGTATCAGGCTTTTGGTGGCAATACCTATTATATGCAGAAGGTGATGCACGAGGCTTTTAATCAGACTGTGCCACAGGCTGAGGCTGATTGTGAGATGATAGAGGGCATTATCCATGCTTTGGTATTGGATAATGATCATAAGTTTAGCGAGATACTTTCCCGTCTCACTCTTCCGCAGAAGGAACTACTATATGCTGTTGCTAAGGAGGGAATGGCTAGTCAGATTACTTCTTCTGGTTTTGTGAAGAAGCATCGTCTCCGTTCGGCAAGTAGCGTGCAGAGTGCCGTGAAGAAACTGCTGGAATATCATCTGGTTTCTACTTCTCAAAGTGCGTATTATATTGATGATCAGCTTATGAACTTATGGTTGAAGGAGTAAATTGAATGTTTTTGAAGTGAAATCGAGATAAGACAATAGAGCCTTTTGGTATTTTTGATACTGAAAGGCTTTTTCGTATCTTAAACTAAAGAAAGTCGCTCTTTTCTTTGGCATTTCCAATTCTTTTCGTTAATTTTGTGGCGTTAATTTAAAAGAAAGGAATAAGATGGAAACGATTAATATTCAGTTTCAAGTACCTTCTACAGGTCAATATACGCTTGACGAATTTGTCGCCAAACTCAAAGACTATGCTGAAAAATTAGCCAGTTCTATCTCCAAGTCAGGAAACAGTTACCAGGAAACTTATATGAGCCAGGCAGAGCAGGAAGCCTATGTGGCAGAAAGTCTTAACCGTGCTCTTGATGAAATGGAAGCTCATAAGAAGAATGGGACTAAGCCGATGGATGCTCGTGATTTGTTGAGAAGACTTCTCTAATATCACGATGAGTTTATCAGCTTTTTGCTTGATAAACGTGAAAATGGATAATATGCAGAAAAGGAATCTGGAAAAAAATATGGCAGCAACTGTTTTTAATCAAGTACAATTTGATGCGCCACCTTTTTAAATGAAATGCCTTGTTGCCCCTGATTTGCGACAAACTTTAACGCTGTTGCCGCTGATTTGCGACAAAAAAGTAGTATCTTTGCCCCTGATTTGAAACAAATGCATATGTTTAGACGAAATATCATCAGTAAATTGGAGGCTTGGAAGCAAGACAAAAAGCATAAGCCTCTTATCTTGAGAGGAGCTTACGTTGATCAATCTTCCGTTTTATCTGATAGGTAATTTGCGGAGCGTATTGGATGCTGTTGTAGAAGAATAAAGAAGGATGTAATGCATCATGCAAAATAAATAATAAGGTGGACAATGCTTTTTAAAAATAGCAATGTCCACCTTAATTATATATAGTTCTAATCTGCTTTATTCCGCCAATCGGATGCTCATCGGGCTTACGGTGATGAGGCGCTTTTTGTATAGATCGCCCACGGCACGCTTGTAAACCTTCTTGCTCACGTGGAAACGCTCGTAGATGTCGTCGGCCTCGCTCTTGTCGCCAAGGTTACACTCGCCGTCGTTGTCCAGAAGATACTGGTAGAGGGTCTCGGCGAAGTCGGCTGTCTGCTGGATGCCGGTCTTCTGCAGGGTGACATCTATCTTTCCGTCAGGACGGACTCTTCCGATGTAGCCCTTCATCTTGTCACCGGTATGGATGTACTGGAAAATCTGGTCCTGATAGAGGAGCCCCGGATACTGGTTGTCGATGATAACCTTGAAGCCGAGATCGGTCTTCTGCCAGATGAGGAGATCCACCTCGTCACCATGCTTGTAGTGAGGATGGTCTTCGTTGAGATAACGCTCAATCTTGGCAGAGGCAACGATGCGATAGCTCTCCTCGTCGATGTGGATATGCACGATGTAGGAGTTGCCGAGCACCATACGTTTCTTCTGCTCGCGGAATGGGCAGAAGATGTCCTTCATCAGCCCCCAGCCCAAAAAGGCTCCGTATTCGTTGACCCATTTCACTTCGAGATAGGCGAAATCGCCCACCTTTGCCAAAGGGGTTTCGGTGGTAGCTATGAGGCGCTCTTCCTGGTCGAGATAGATGAAGACATCCAGCTCGTCGCCGATGCCTGCGTCTTCAGGTACGTAGCGGGATGGAAGGAGGATTTCTCCCTCGTCACCACCATCGAGATACAGACCGAAATCAACTTTCTTTACGATGCGAAGGCGATTGTAATCGCCGAGTTTTATCTTTTTGCTCATATAAT
>JAJWAL010000111.1:0-10030 GCA_021618535.1 Segatella copri
TGAGTCTTCTCGGCATCTCCCCTCAGCAAACTTTCGCAGCCCAGATCACAACGAACCAGGCTGTGCAACAGACCAAGAAGATTACTGGTAACGTATCCGATGCAACGGGTCCTATCATCGGTGCAACAGTAAAAGTGAAAGGCACAAGAAATGCCGCAGTGACAGACTTTGATGGTAACTACACACTGAATGTAGGTGCCGGACAGACTGTAGAGGTAACTTACGTAGGCTATATTACCAAAACTTTCAAAGTAGGAGGCCAGAGCAAGTACGACATCACTTTGGTAGAAGACGACAACAGTCTTGACGAGGTGGTAGTTGTAGGTTATGGTACCATGAAGAAGAGCGACATCTCAGGAGCTTCTGTTTCCATGGGAGAAGACCAAATCAAAGGTTCTATTATCACAAACTTAGACCAGAGTTTCCAAGGTCGCGTTGCCGGTGTTACATCTGTAGCGACTTCAGGTGCTCCAGGTTCTTCTACCTCAATCCGAGTTCGCGGACAGTCAACAATCAATGCCGGTGCAGAACCACTTTATGTCATTGATGGTGTCATCTTCCAGGGCGGCGGTTCAAGCGGCGGTTCATTAGGTTTGGGAGATGCCTTAGGAAACGGTTCTGTTTCTACCGTATCACCAATGTCAACTATCAACCCTGCCGATATCGTCAGTATGGAAATTCTGAAAGATGCTTCTGCTACAGCCATCTATGGTGCCCAGGGTGCAAATGGTGTTGTACTTATCACAACCAAACGGGGTAAGATTGGAGAAGCAAAATTTACATACGACGGCATGGCAGCATGGCAATACCAGGGAAAGCGTATTGACATTCTGAATCTTCGTGAATTCTCAGAATATTATAATGATTTTGTAAACAACGGATGGATTTCACAGGATCAGGCACGTCCTGATTTCTCAGACCCATCTATCTTGGGTCGAGGAACCAACTGGCAGGACGCTGTATTCCGCACAGCTTTCCAGCACCAGCATCAGGTTGCTGCACAAGGTGGTACAGAGAAGGTTAAGTACTATGTTAGTGGCGGTATGATGGATCAGGATGGTACTATCATCGGTTCTAACTTCAAGCGTTTGAACGTACGTGCCAATCTGGACGCTCAACTGAAGAAATGGTTCAAGATAGGTATGAATACTACATACACAAGAGCCAAGGAGCGCCTGCTCCATGCTGATGGTACAGAAGGTGTTATTACATACGCATTGACTACACCACCAGATATTGCCATCTACGATGTAGACGGAAACTACACATCTGTAGTACGTGACGGCTGGTCTTCACCAAACCCTATTGCACAGGCATTGAGCAAGGATATCACCATGAAGCGCAACAAGCTGACCGGTAACATTTTTGCAGACATTACTCCTATAAAGAACCTCACCTGGCATACAGAGTTGGGTTACGACTTGTCATGGAGTGATGCAGAGGTCTTTACACCTACTATGCACTTAGGCAACTGGAACCAGGACACAAACTTTGCAAGCTGGCAGAAGAATACAAGCAAGTATTGGCAGTTTAAGAACTACATTACTTATAATGGAAGTATCAAAAAGCATTCTTTCACAGCCATGCTGGGTCAGGAAGCTTGGCGCAGTGACTGGGATTATACCTATCAGGCAAACGCTAATTTGCCAAACAATACAATCCATTTGCCATCTTTGGGTTCCAGCACTCCTAGTATCAAGTCTGGTTTCGGTGTTACAACAATGTCATCATTCTTTACACGTGAGACATACAACTACGATGACCGTTATTTAGCAACATATACATTCCGTCGTGACGGAAGTTCTAACTTCGGTCCTGAAAACCGTTGGGCTTCATTCCACTCATTCGCAGCAAGCTGGCGTTTCTCTAACGAGAAGTTTATCAAGAGCATCGCAGGTAAATGGTTGAGCAATGGTAAGATTCGTATTGGCTGGGGTCAGACTGGTAATGCCAATATCGGTGCTTACAAATGGGGTACTACCGTAACCAAGTTCCTTGTTGGTCAAACAAGCGTAGCATACCGTCCTACCAACATTCCAAACACTTCTATCAAGTGGGAAACTCAGGAACAGACCAATATCGGTCTCGATCTTGGACTCTTCAATGATAAGATTGGTTTCACTCTCGACTGGTACAACAAGGTTTCCAACGATATGCTGATGCCTTTACAGTTGCCTTCATATATGGGTACTCAAGGCAATGTTTCTTCACGTCTTAATGCACCTTGGGGTAACTACGGTAAGATCAAGAACACCGGTTTCGAGTTGGCAGTAAACGCTCATCCTATTGCTAACAAGAACTTCTCTTGGGATACAGAGTTCAACATTTCTTGGAACAAGAACAAACTGGTAGGTCTCAGCGGCACAACCAATGCCAACATCATTGGCTATGGCCAGTTTAACGACGTTGTCTGTGTAAGTAACATCGGCAAACCTCTCTATCAATTCTGGGGATATCAGACTGATGGCGTATACAAGGATTTTGAAGATATCAAAAACTCTCCTAAGCCTAAGAGCTACAAGGAAGGAGCCCTGAATAAGGGAACAACCGTATGGCCAGGCGATATCAAGTTTAAGGATATTTCAGGTCCTGACGGAAAGCCTGATGGAGTTATCGACGATTACGACAAGACTTACATCGGTAATCCACAGCCTAAATATACATTTGGTTGGACCAACACATTCCGTTATAAGGACTTCGACCTGACATTGTTCGTCAGCGGTTCTGTAGGAAACAAAGTTATGAACTACCTGAATATCAGCATGAGCAAGATGAACAATGCCTGGGTAAACCAGAGTGCAAGTGTCAAGAATCATGCCGTACTGGCTCCAATTGATCCGAACAAGGACTACAGTAATGGTTATAAAGGCAACAATGCCAATACCGTATACAACTGGTATGATGACGTAGACAACATCTATGTAGTAAACGCAGGAACCAACATTCCACGTCTTGCTATCGGTGACCCAGCCGGAAACTCTAGCGTTATCAGTGACAGATATGTTGAAGATGGATCATACTTGAGAATGAAGAATATCACTTTAGGTTATACATTGCCTAAAAAGTATGCAAGATACCTTCATATTGAGAGTTTGAGAGTATATGCAAATATACAGAACCTCTTCACTATTACCGGTTACGACGGTTATGATCCAGAAGTAGGTGCAAGTACATCCGATTCACAGGGATACAGCTTCGGTGTAGATAACGGACGTTATCCTTCACCAACGGTATATTCTTTCGGTATCAACCTTGCTTTCTAATTAAATAACAAAAGAATAAACAATTATGAAAAAATACAATATATATAAAACGGCCGTTTGCGCATTCGTCTTGGGTCTCAGCTTGTCTTCTTGCGGGGACTTTCTGGATCAGCCAGACAATTCCAACTACAATGCAGACACGTTCTATAATGGTGATGCAGAGTGCTATCAAGGCGCCAATTCTCTGTACAGTATGCCATGGTATGATTTCCAAAGAGGTTTCTTCAAAGTTGGTGAAGTAATGTCAGGAAACTATTATTGGTGGGGAAGTGAAGATACTCAATACTGGAACTGTAACGTATCTGCCAACAATGCCAACCTGAAAGATATGTCTTATTCACTTTGGACAGTCAATGCCTACGCCAACACCATTTATGATAAACTGAAAGGTGCCAACGCAAGCGCAAGCGTTAAGAGTGCATGTATGGGAGAATGCCTGACATGGAAAGCTATGGCATACTTCTATCTTGTACGTACATTCGGTGCAGTGCCAATCATCCATAATAACACAGACATTATCGGTGCCGGTACATACAATGACCAGTATAAGGCCAACATAGAGGATGTATACGATTACATCATCATGACCTTGAAAAAAGCCATTGAACTGTTACCGGAAAAAGATCCTACAGGTCTTGGACGTATTGATAAATACAGCGCAGAAGGCTTGCTTGCCAAGGTTTACCTGACAAAGTCTGGTTTCGATCCAGCAACTACAACTTACGAACAGGGAAGTGTGGCATATATCAAGACCACCAATCACCAGCGCAATCAGGAAGATCTTGACAACGCAGCAAAATATGCAAAGGACGTGATTGACAACAGTGGAAGAAGTCTTGAATCTGCAGCTAATTTCCCAGCAATGTTCTATGGTGCATACAAAGGTCCAGAATCACTCATCGCATGGCACTGGCGTGCCACACGTGACCCTTGGACATCTCAAAACTCACTTCAAAGTGACCTCGCTATTTCGGGTTTCGATGAAACAGGTAACAACTGGGGAGGATGGGCTGGTCCATCAGTAGACCTGATAGAAGCTTTCGGAGACAATCCAACAAGCCAGACTAGAAACAACACCGACATCCGCCGTAAGGCTACCATGATGATGGCTGGTGATAAATACGACTATTTCTACACAGACTGTGGCGGTTTCGATTTCCTGAAGCACGTATATAAAGGATACGAGAAGCACCAAGGTAACGGAGAACTCCAGAGTCCAACAGGAGCACAATGTGTCAAGCATCTTGTTGGTGATAAAGCCGACCATAACTTGCATATAGGCTGCGACTTTGATGTGATGGCTTATGGTAACTATACTCAGCTGTTACGTCTTGCAGATGTTTATCTCATCTATGCAGAAGCCAAGATTGGTAATGCAGGTTCAACAACAGATGCATCTGCCATTGATGCATTCTACAAAGTTCGCAACCGTGCGGTATCTACATACGAACGCCCAACATCTATCAGTTTCGAAGATGTATGGAAGGAGCGCAGATTGGAGTTAGCACTTGAGGGCGATCGCTGGTATGATTACGTACGCAGATACTACTTCGATCCTGATGCAACAATTGCTGAGTTGAACGCACAGAAGAGAAATGAGTATTATGGTCTGAATGCGCTCTATGAGACATGGTACAACAAGGGTAGCTATGATGGTCCTTGGAACTTGAACAGCGATGTAAGATACAATGATGATCCTGGTAAGCATCAGAACGTTCAGATGAGCAGTTTTACCATCCCATTCCCTACAGAAGATGCAACCATGAACCCTCATTTGCTGGAGGCACCACAGCATGTTGACATTTCTCAGTTTACTTATTAATATAAGAAACCTCAAAAATAGAACAATTATGAAGCTAAATAATAAAATATTAAGTATCATGCTTCTTGGAGCTACAGCTTTTACAGGTCTCAGTATCACAAGTTGTGTGGATGAGCCTGACAAATATGAAATAGCTGGTGGAACTCCTTCTATTGATTACGTTCGCCTGTGCGATGTAACCAAGAAAGATTCCATGTTAACTGGAGCATACATGGGTACAAGTATCTGCCTGGTCGGTAACAACTTGAGAAGTATAACAAAAATGCTCTTCAACGACCAGCAAGCCATTTTGAATACAAGTATGATTACAGACCATACCTTGATTGTAGATGTACCAAAGACTCTTACTGACAATCCTACCAATAAGATCTACATGTACAACAAGGATGGTGAGTGTACTGAATATGACTTCAAGACGCTCGTACCAGAACCGGTGGTAACATCATTGAGCAATGAGTTTGCAAAAGATGGCGAAACCGTAACCCTGAAAGGTGACTACCTGCTGGATTACGAGAATGCTCATCTTAAAATCACATTCCCAGGCAACGTAGATGTTACAGATTTCAAGAGCATTTCCAAGAGTGCCGTTACTTTTGTGGTACCAGAAGGTGCACAGAAAGGATTTGTCACAGTAGAAAGCATGTATGGAAAAGGTAAGTCTAAGTTCTATTTCCGTGACGACCGCTGCATACTCTTCGACTGGGATAATGACGGAGATGACGCAATAGCAACAGGTCATGGCTGGCGTGATGGAATTCAAAATGGTAACCGTATGAGGAATGATGTTGAAGGAGTTCAGCCTCTTGACGGAAATTACTACTACTTAGGAGGCAAGACCGTTAATTTCGATTCATGGGCTGAAGATGAATACTCATTCAACTACTGGCCAGAGCCGGCTGCAGGTTATCCTGAGTTGAACTCGCTGATGAAATGGGATGATGTTGACAACATGCAAGTGAAGTTTGAGGTTAACATTCCTAATGATTGGACAGGCTTGTCATTACAGGTATATTTTACCGGTAACGACCAGGTAACATACTCAACAGGCAACAACAACTATCTTGCAGATGACAAGTTTCCACGTGCACTTTGGACTCCATGGTATGGAGCAACCAACAACACATTCAGCACTTCAGGAAACTGGCAGACTGTTTCTATTCCATTATCAGAATTTGCATACGACAGATATGGAAACAAATTGGGTGGTTTGAAGTTTGAGAATCTCACAGGTATGACCATGTTCCTCTATACAGGACCATACAAAGAGGCTACTGTAGAATGCTCACCAACAATTTGCGTTGATAACATTCGTGTTTGCCCTATCAATGAATAAAATTTGCTGATGCTGGCAGTCATCCAACTGCCAGCACTGCAAACAAACAAAAACAATAAACGTCAATCATTATGAAAAGACATAATAAATCTTTCCTCTGGTTGGTTCTGCTATTGATATGCAGTACATTTGCGTTCACATCATGCGACCGTGATGACTTGAACACCGACCAGTATGGCAATGAAATATCTGTATTATCATACGGTCCAAACCCTGTACTCCGTGGGGGTGTCCTTACTTTCAAGGGAGCCAATCTTGACCAGATTACAGAAATAGATCTTCCTGGTGCAGAAGCTATTACCAGCATTAATGTTGTTACATCAGGAAAAAACTCAGAAATCAATATTGAAGTTCCTGCAGAAAAATGTGAACCAGGTATTGTTACATTGAAGACCGCCAAAAATGGTGAAATCAAGACACTTACCCCAATCACATACATTGAGAATTTGAAATTCACAGGTTTCTACGTAGGTGAAAACAAGGAAAATCTGATTGGTAGCGTTGGAGACGTCCTCACCCTCGAAGGCGATTACCTCAACAACATTACATCTGTCATTTTTGCTAATGGCTACACTATGGATGCCGAGAGTTTTAAATCTCAGACACGCTATCAGATTCAGTTGGTTATCCCAGCAGAAGCAGGAGAAGGCAGATTCCAGATTAGCGATGGAAACAACTATATGTATTCTGAAGGTGCTTTAAGTATCAATGCTCCTGAAATCGATGCAAACAATGCTATCGGTAAGTCTCTCATCAAGGCTGGTGAAACAGAGGTCCTCAGAGGTACTTCACTTGACCAGATTGCAAGTATTGAGTTGAATGGTGCAACCGTAGAAGCAGCTGACTTCAAGTCACAAACAGCTTCTGAGATTACCTTCGTTATCTCTTCAAAGGTAGCAGACGGTGAAATTACAGCTGTAACAAAAAGCGGTATAAGAATTCCTTTCGGTGAGATTACAACCGTAGTTCCTAGTCAGCTCGTTGCAACTCCTTCCCCTATCAAGAATGGTGAAGAGATAACTATCAGCGGTAAGGATATGGATCTGATTACAGGTATAGCATTCCCTAACGCCAAGGAATCTAAACTTAACAAGGTTGAGACAACAAAGGTTACTTCTACAGTACCAGAGGATGCACAGGAAGGCGACATCACTTTGAGTCTTGATAATGGCAAGACTGTAACAGTAGCCTATACATTGGTTAAGCCAACCGTTACCGCTTGCGCTCCTGCAGCCATCACAGCTGGCGAGAAGACCATCATCAAGGGTACAGATCTCGACCTCGTGAAGAGCGTCACCTTCCCTGGCGATGTAGAGCAGACCGTAACAGACTTCAAGGGTACAGCCAATGCCATCGCAGTAACAGTTCCTACAGCCTGCGCCGGTTCAGGCTTCAAGCTCAACCTGAAGAATGGTACTACTGTCAACATCGATGGTCAATTGAGCATTAAGGCAGCAACAGATCCAGCTATTGCATCTGTTACACCAGGTGAGGCTATCGCAGGTTCAAAAATTACCATCACTGGCAAGAACTTCCAGAACATCCAGAACCTCTATATCGGTTCTTACAAGGTAAATCGCTATACCTCTCGTACCAATACAGAGATTGTATGCCAGGTTCCTGCCAATGCAGAAGTTGGTACCTACAAGATCGTGATGGAAGACCCAGACGGCAACAAGATTGAAGGTCCTGAGTTCAAGGTAGTTCCTGCAGAAAAGGATATCGCTACTATCACAACCAACATTGACAACAGCGCCATCAAGTATCCATACAACTTCACTTGGGATGACACCGGTCGTTTCCGTATCATGAAGGCAGACCTCATCAAGTTGGGTGTCAAGGTAGGTTCCAAGATGCTCTTCTATAAAGAAGCAGGAGCTACCGGTCAGGTTCAGATCAACAACGCCAACTGGGGCGCTATTGATACTGTATCAGACTGGGATGGTAATAAGGATTGCATTGTAAAAGTATTCGATGCAGCCATGATGGAAGCCGTGAACAGCATCTCTGACGGTTGGGGTGATACTGCATTCATCCTCCAGGGCGACCTGAAGAATGTAACCAAGATTGCCATCCTTCCATAAGATAGAAATATTTAACATAAAAAACGCATTTATGTGAAATATAATTTGTAAATTTGTGGCGTAGTTATATTAACTGCGCCACATTTTTGATTTTAACCAAAACATTAATCCGATATGAAGAAAATAGCATTATCCTTACTGGTAGCTCTCAGCTGCATCTCAGCCAAAGCTGCCGATGGCAAGTCGCTGTTTGTTTCATTCAACGATGGAAGCAGGATAGAGTTTGCACTGAGCACTCTACCGGAAGTAACCTTCGGAAATGACAAGATGACCGTGACTTCCACTGCCACTACCGCCAGTTATGATCTGTGGAAGGTTTCTACCTTCACCTACGGTACCACCACGGGCATCCAGCAAATTGAAACCAACAGTAAGTTTGCCTTCGAAGGTGACCGCATCATCGTGGATGGAACCCACAACAAGGTGAGCGCCTTCGCTCTCGACGGAAAGGCAGTAAGCCTCTCTCCTATCCTCGCCGGCGACAAGACCATCATCTCACTGGATGAACTGACCCACGGCGTATATATTATCAAAATCAATAACAAATCCATCAAAGTAGCAAGACAATGAAAAAAATATTACTCTCACTCCTGGCAGTAATGATTTCATTCACTGCCTTGGCACAGACTAAGGGGGACAAGTTGACCATCAACATGAGAAACGGAACATCGCAAGCCTGGGATCTGACAGCAGACGGAAAGACTCCTGTTTCCAAAATCACTCATACAGCAGACGGAAAGGTAGGATTCGTGATGACAGGAATGGAAGAATGCGGTGCTTTCGAAACCTACGACATCAACAAGATCAACAACATCTCCTTCTCTATCTATCACGAAAGCGAAGTAGGCGATGTTACTCTCGCTGACCCTTCTGCTACAGACAAGACCAAGCGTCTCTACAAATATCTGCAGCTGAACTATGGCAGCAAGACCCTCTCTTCGGTTATCGCCGACGTTAACTGGAACACCAAGGAAGCTGATAGAATCTATAAGGCAACTGGCAAATATCCTGCTATGAACTGCTATGATTTCATTCATATCTATGTACCTAAGCAGGGTTCCAACGGATGGATCAACTACAACGACATCACTCCTGTCACCAACTGGGCAGACCAGGGCGGACTGGTATCGCTGATGTGGCACTTCAACGTGCCTAAGACAGAAAGCACCACTCTGGGAACAGATGGAAGCGGTGTGACCTGCACCCCATCCGAAACATCCTTCAAAGCAGCCAACGTATTTACTGCTGGCTCTTGGGAGAACAAATGGTTCTATCAGGAAATGGACAAGGTGGTGGAAGTTCTGCAGAAGTTGCAGGATGCAGGCGTTGTTGCCATTTGGCGACCATTCCACGAAGCTGCCGGTAATGCCTGTCTGAAATCAGGTGCCAGCTGGGGTAAGTCCTGGTTCTGGTGGGGATATAATGGTGCTGAAACTTACAAGAAGCTTTGGCAGACCATGTTTAATTACTTCCAGAACAAGGGAATCCACAACCTGATATGGGCTTGGACCACACAGAATTACAATGG
>JAJWAL010000017.1:0-37125 GCA_021618535.1 Segatella copri
CTCCTGGCGAAGGCAAATGCTACAGTAATCTGGGCTACATGATTCTCTCCATGATTATTGAGAAGAAGAGCGGAATGAAATACGAAAACTTCATGCAGAAGTATGTGCTCCGCCCAGCCGGCTGCTACGACATGCATATTGCGGGCACTTACTTGAAGGACCGCAGACCTAACGAGACGAAGTACTACATGCATCAGGGCAGCATCCCTGTGTATGAATACAACAACAGTGGACGACTGGTAGAGAAATGCTATGGAGATACCGACCTCCCTCGCCTTTCAGGTGCAGGTGCCTGGTGTGGTTCGACTGCAGAGTTGAGCCGCTTTATTGCCAGCATCGATGGTTTGCCACATGTCAAAGATATCCTGAGCAAGAAGAGCATAGAGTTTATGACGCGCGAGCAGGCTGACCACCAATACTCTATCGGCTGGAACTATACACCAAAGAGCAACAAACCATGGATTCGTACCGGTTCGCTGGCTGGCACATCAGCCATCGTCCTGAAATATCCGGATAACCAATGCTGGATTCTCATCACGAACACATCCACCTGGAAGGGCCATGGCTTCTCTAACGATACTATGGCTTTCTTCGAGAAACTGAGAAAGAAATATATGGCAAACATGCCAAAGAAAGACTTGTTCTTATAAAACCCAAAAGAGGGTGAATCATTAACTTATGATTCACCCTCTTTTTATATTAATGATATGTTGTCTGAAAAGATAATATATGTTGTTAGAAAATACAACATAAGCTTTTGAGATAGTTAGTATCTCCGGTCGCACAACAGCTGTTGTGCGCTTGCATAACAGCTGATATGCGCATGCACAACACCTGTTGTGCATGCGTTAGTCAACTGTTATGCGCCAACTATTATCTAAACTTTCTACATACCCTTTTTTGTTTATACAAAATCTTTGTTAATCTCGATTCGTATATACCTTAGAATGTATACTTCAAACCAACCTGACCACGCCAGCGGCTGTAGTAATCGCTATAGCTCTTGTAAGCATAAGCACCGGTGAATCGGTAAACACCACCTCCCTGATAATCAACAGGAGAATAGTAGGTGCCGAAGCCATCACCATAGGTATGACCCCAATCCTTGTTCAAGAGGTTGCCCACGTTGAGGATATCGAAGGTCAACTCGATGGAGTTAATCTGACCAGCTACCTTGAAGCTGTACTTCTGACCGAAGTGAACATCGAAATGATGCTCGAATGGCAGGTTATCTGCATAACGCTCGTAGTACTCGCCACGGTGCTTGCTGAGGTAAGAATCCTCTGCAATCCACTTCTTCAACATCTCACGCTGCATCTCCTCGGTGAGCTTATCGCCATGGTTATCGCCAAACATGCGCTTGGTGAAGGTATTGTTGTTATACTTGGTCTCCTCGAAACGCATCTTGTCAATCTGTGCATCGGTTGGGATGTAGAACAGGTCATTACCCCTGGAACCATCCTCGTTCACGTCACCATAATAATAATAGGTGTAAGGTGAACCGCTCTTAGCCTGGTAGATGACACCCAGGGTTGTCTTCCACTGCTTCTGATGACCATAGTCGATGTGGTAGTAGGCAGAAGCCTGGATGCGGTGAGGCACGTTGTAGGCAGAGTTACCCACCTCCAAATCGTTGCAGTCGCGATGAGTATATTGATAAGTCCAATTACTCTTAGCCACAGAAGAACCACCATTGGCAGCACTGCGAGAACGGGTCCAGGTGTAGCTTGCCATCAGGTCGAGACCGAAGTCGAAATGCTTCTCTGCCTTGAGCGAGAGGTTAACGGTATAACCCTTAGAGGTATTGCCGAGGACATAGACACCTGCAATAGGAGTACCTTTCACTACACTCTGATAGAGCGGACGGTTGTCCCACTCATATCCATACTTCTGAGAGAAGGTCTGACCAGTCTGCTCCTGTGCGAGGTTCTTATAGAGAATATCATTCAATGTCTTGGAGTAGATGGCCTCAGCAGTCCAGTCGATACCCAAAGCCTCAAAGTCGAAACCGAGGTTGAGACGGAGGTTCTGGGCAAACTTGAAGTTCTTGCTGCAAACGGAAATATTCTGGTTACCAGCGTCCGCCTTCATCTTATCGGCATTGGCGTTCTGCTTGCTTGGGTCGAGGATAAGCTCCAAGCCCTTGGTAGAAGAGCTGTTGCTGTCGTATGAAGAAAGCTGCAGACCTGTGCCCGAGAAGTTATTGCTTACCCAAACGAATGGGATGCGGCCGGTGAAGACACCTGCACCACCACGGAGGATGAACTTACGGTCATTGTTGATGTCCCAACGAAAACCTACACGAGGCGAGAGCATTGGCGAGAAGCTAAGCTTATCGTTGGTCTTCAATCCCCATCCCATCTTCTCAGACAAAGCGTTGAACTCAGGATTCTCCATTGGTGTATCGAAGAACACTGGAATATCCAGACGGAGACCATAGGTCAAGGTGAAGTTGTTGGTTGCATTCCACTTGTCCTGTGCATAGAAACCGAGCTGACCAGATGAGAACGCAGAAGCCCAGTTAGGGTCGCCGGTAACATCAGTGTTAGCCTGACCGTAATAGTACTGGTTCATGTAGGCCTTATTAGGGTCCAACTGTCCAGCCATATAGTCATCGTAATAAGACTTGAAATTATCATAACCCTTGAAGGTATATGAACCGAACTTATCCGAGATGAACATGTTCTTGAAATGGTAGAACTCGTTGTGGGTACCGAAGATGAAGGTATGGTTACCACGGAGCCAAGTCAGGTTGTCCTCAATGGTCCAGATATCCTGGTTCAGATAGTTGGCCTGAGAGTTACGCTCAGTACCGATGTTTACCGTACCGCTACCCACGCCCGTGATGGAAATCATCGGGAGATGCGCCTTGATGTCACGGCTATCGCGTACCCTTACGAAGCTGACACGAGCCTCATTGCTCACGTTTGGCGAGATACGACTCTGAAGCTCAGCGATGAACGAGTTGGTATTACTCTTGAACGGATAGCTGTAAGCATATGAGTTCAAACTGCTGGCACTACCGCCACCACTCAGCTGCTCTGCCTTGACCAAGCTCCAGCGGATGGCAAACTTATTGAACTCGTTGATATTCCAGTCGAGTTTCAAGCCAGCCTTATCGCTCTTGGTGTAGATATCCTGGTTACTGTAGTAATCGTTGAAGTTGACGCCCTGCTTCTCAGCTATCTTCTGGAGCATGGTGAGAATATCCTTTGCCTGCTCTGTATTCACCTTGGAATTGCCTGAATCTACACCATAGAGATTAGGATACTCCTTGTTGGTGCGCTCGTAGTTGGCGAAGAAGAAGAGTTTGTTCTTGATGATTGGTCCACCCAGGGTAACACCCATGTTATACTGGGTCTGCTTCTGATACTTTGGCGCATAACCTGTACCATCGAGGTAAGGATACTTGGTACCGATGAGGTCCTGGTTGTAGCCATAGTAATAAGCCGAACCGTGGAACTGGTTGGTACCGCTCTTGGTGATGGCATTGATGGCACCACCGGTGAAACCGCTCTGGCGCACGTCGAAAGGAGCCACAGATACCTGAATCTGCTCGATAGTCTCCATGGAAACAGGCTGAGCACCCGCCAGACCGCCATTGTTACCGCTGGGAGCCAGACCGAACACGTCGTTGTTTGCCGCACCATCAATCATGAAGTTGTTATAGCGGTTGTTGACACCAGCGAACGACATATTGCCGGAATTGGTAACCGTGAGCTGTGGGTTCAATCGAGCCACATCAGCAATGCCGTGGGTGATACTAGGCATATTGTTGATCTGTTCGGCATTCATACTGGTGGCAGCACCTGTGCGAGAAGCTGCGAGACCCGCCTTGCCAGCCACCACCACTTCCTGGAGTTGGTGCGCATCCTCCTGCAAGGAGAAGGTGAGATTGGTAGTCTCACCCAAGATCAAGCTTACATTGCTGACACTCTTGTCCTTGTATCCAATGTAAGACACTTCAACCTTGTATGGTCCACCCGGACGCATACCCTGAATAGTATAGCGACCATCTACATTTGTTACAGCACGATACATAGTACCAGATGGCTGGTGTGTAGCAGTAACCGTAGCCCCAATAACGGTTTCGCCATTGGAAGAAATCTTACCACTAATGCCCGAAGTGGTAATCTGAGCCATTGCCGAAGTCACCACGAAGGCGAGCAAAGCCAGAAGTAGTTGCAATCTTTTCTGCATGTTGTTTAGATTCTTTTGTGAATAAATAAAGAGAGAACTGCGCACCTCGTACCGTGAGCATTCACTCTTATAAACAAATATGTTGCAAATATAAACATTATTTTTGAAACAACAAGCAAAAAACAGAGAAAAATGATAGAATATACCAAAAAGATGCAAATAAACGAAAAAAAAGATGCACTTCCCTCGAAAAAGAGAAGTGCATCGGAATGATATTATACTAATGTATAGTACGATAGTCTACACAGATTCTGATTTCCAAAACTCACCCATTAGTTGAAGATGTAACGGATAGAGAACTGGATAGAATAGGTAGAGTTGAAGCTTGTCAAGTTAGTATAAGTCTTGCTCAATACATTCTTACCATCCTTTTGGAAATTGAAATGAGCAGGAGTTACAACACCTGTCTTCTTATCCTTATACTCAGCAGACCACTTCAAGGCTGAAGTATTCTTAACACTCTTGTAGAGTCCCCAGCTACTATTGAGCAAGTTGGCCAAATTCTTGATATCTACACCAAACTGAAGCGTATTCTTCTGACCACCCACATTGAGATAGAAGTTCTGGTTGAACTTGAAGTCCAACTGATGATGCCAAGGCATAACTGCACCACCACGCTCAGCATATTGCCCCTTGCGGTTCTTCAAGTAAGAATCCTGGTTGATATAATTCCAGAAATCATCACGCTGTGCATCTGCAGTATATGTAACCTCACCTGTCTTGGAATTAGTAACATCCATGAAATTCCAGTCATTGAGAGCCTCACGAGACTCTGGCACATACATCAGGGCATTAGAACCATAATCATTAACAACATTTGTACCCAAATTATAAGAATAGCGTGTGCAGCTGTAACCATCAGCATAACCGATGTTCATGCCTTCATAAATCAAACCTACCTCAGAACCGAAATGCTTTGCATAATCCTTCTTGTAGGAAGCAGAGATAAGCAAACGGTTAGGAGCCACGTATGTACCATAACCCAACTCCATCTCGTTGTTACCATTTACAGAGTAACGGTTGTTATAGTATGCTGAGTTAACCTGATCGCCCACACCATCACTATAAGATCTAGCCTTTGAATAGGTATAAGATGCAGAGAGGTTCAAACCGAAGGCAAACTTCTTAGCCAAAGATGCAGTAATTGAGTAATAGTATGCTTTATGACCAGCATTGGTAATCATATAAGCATTCTGATACTCATTATCCTTATTGCCACTTGCACTCAATGAGTAGTAGCGACGAGTGTCACCAGGGGCAAGCTTAATGGTTTTTTCGCCTTCATAACAGTAACCCTTGTTGACTACGATAGCAGGATTAAACTCACGGCTATAGATACCCTCCAACGAGAAATCGATGTCGTAAGGTAACTTTACGTCAACAGCCAAAGAAGATTTCCATGTAGCGTTCATCTTCAAATCCTTGTCGATAATGGTTGGATTTTGAGGAGCTGGCGTAGTAGTCAACTGGCTGATTGTAAGCTGTTTCAACTGCTCATCACGAGAAGGGTTGAAAGTAGGTTCACCGAAAGAAGGGTTAGGTCCCTTTTTAGGGTCAGAAACCGTATTATAAAAATATGTGTACTGACCACAACCAGCATTACCAACAGAAGAAACTAACCATACATTAGGCAAACGACCGATAAAATAACCAGTACCACCACGAAGAACGATCTTATGGTTACCAAGGATGTCCCAGTTGAAACCTACACGTGGAGATACAGTCAATGAAGCATCAGGCAACTGATCGGTGGCATAGCTTTGCTCTGATCCATCGTTTTGCTTAAACTTGATGGCAGCAAAAGCCTTGTTGTAATTATTCTTAAGAGCTGGATAGATAGGCAATTCAAAACGTAAGCCACCAGTCAAGCGAAAACGCTCAGAGAAGTTTACCTGATCCTGAATATAAGCAGAGAACTGATTGTATTTCATCTTAGACTTGAACTGGTCACTGCCATCCATTGGGAATGTAATTCCATAAGCTGCAGGCTTACCACCGGCCTTGAAGTCTTCCATAGAACTATATACGTAATAACCAGCACAAGCTTGACCGAATCCATTGGTAATATCATTTACTTCGTATTGAAGACCAGCTGTAAAATTTTGTATTCCCGCAGACCAGGAAGCCTCATCGGTAGCAACGAATGTCTTCACTTGACGAAGGTTACCCTCTGTGAATGGGTCTGGACCAAATCCCATATAATAAGCCCCATCCTTCAAGATATCAACCGTAGGGAACATGCCACCCACATATGAACGTGGCTCATCCTGATAAGAGTAAGTCGCACGAAGCACATTGTTTACGCTACCCCACTTAGAGTTCCATTCAGAAGCCAGAGAAGTAAAATTTTTCTCTTGATAATAACGAGAACTTTCATAATAAAGTCCAGCATTGGCTGTACGACCAGACTGGGATTTACCACCAGTGATAGATACGCCATCAGAGTTTCCACCTGGATAAATGTAACTATCTTTTAATGGTGTTGTAGAGCTAGAAGGAGAATTAGAATCCTTATCGTGACTCTTAGAGAAACGGAAGTTCAACTTGTTGTTCTCATTGATGTTCCAGTCGATACGAGCCAGGAACTTATAAGAAGGGGTATCAAGAGAATATCCCTGATAACGACCAGGGTTGTAACCATAGGTCTTATTGAGGAAGCTGAGCATATCATCCATATCGCTCTGCAATGGGCGATGAACTGTACCAGATGCTGGAGACCACGCATCTGTAGCATTCACACGAGCTGTACCAGAAGGACCGGCAGAGATGTTGCTCTGATACTCACCATTGGCGAAGAAGAACAACTTATCCTTGATGATAGGACCACCGAAGCTGGCACCCCAAGTAGTAGAGTGAGACTGGAGGCGGTTCAAATCATAATCGCTTACCTTGTTACCACGCAAGTGAGAGTTGGTAGTGTACATATAAGCTGTACCCTTGAAGTCATTGGTACCACTCTTGGTTACGGCGCTGATAGCACCGCCTGTAAATCCGCTCAAACGAACATCGTATGGAGAAGAAGATACAGAAATCTGATCCAATGCATCGAGAGAGATTGGAGATCCGTTGCCTGGCAGGTTACCACCAATACCGAAAGCATTGTTGAACGCAGCACCATCGACAGTAACGTAAGACTGACGGTAGTTACCACCACCTACAGAGAAACCGCTACCTACGTTGGCACCCTGAGGAGTCAACTTCAAGAGGTCGTTCATGCTACGAGATACGGTAGGAACAGCCTCGATTTGGTCGGCATTGATACTTGTTGTAGCACCAGCACGGTCGGTGCGCATGTTGTTGTTGCGATCAGCCACAACTACCACGTCTTCCAACTGAGCTGCATCTTCAGCCAAAGTCTCGTTCAAAACTGTGTTCTGACCAAGAGAAAGAGAAATGCCCTTTACCTGCTTGTTCTTGTAACCCACGTAGGTTACTTCCAAAACATAAGGTCCACCCGGGCGCATACCCTGAATAGAATAACGACCATCGATGTTGGTCACTGCACGATAGACTGTACCAGAAGGTTGGTGAACAATCTTGATTGTAGCGCCTATGACGTCTTCGCCATTAGCTGTAATTTTACCACTAACGCTAGATGTGGTAATCTGCGCCATGGCTGTGGTTACCATAAAGGCCAGCAAAGCCACTAATAAATGCAATCTTTTCTGCATACCTTTTATTATATAAAATTATTAAAACTTGGGGATATAACCCCCTCTTATATTGTTATCGTTTGCAAAATTAATAAAAAAATCTCTTTTATTTGTTACAAAAGCATGAAAAAATGTGTTTTATAACATAAAAAAAATCTGCGTTAAGCAAATAACGCAGATTTCCTTTAATTTGTTATTTATAACGGGGGTTTGCTTATAGTTTTTTTTCGGGGGTAAAAGCGGGGGACTGAGCTTTTATGACAGGCGATGGAATCGCCTGGAACGGAGGCTGGGCGCCCCTACTCCTTTCGCTGCCAGATGCTCATCACCTTGCGACGGATGGCTACGATGTTCAGGATAGAAACTATCAGGAACAGGAGCAGACCTAGAGCGATGGCTGGAAGCATGGTGCCCTCGTCGATATCAGGGAAGAGGGTTTCGATGAAGCCCATGTAGTAATCGCGGAGGAAGAAGAGGATGATCCATGCGATGATGAGTACCACGATGTTCAGCGCAATGGTGAGCACCTGATATGGTTTTGCTACATTGTTCGGACTGTAGCCTATCAGAAGAAGATTCTCTAACTTAGAAGAATTCTTCTGAACCAACAGATAGATGCTGAGCATCAGAATGTAGAAGCTCAAAACGGAGATAACCAAACCGATAATCATCACCATCGATACCATCATGCGGAGGAAATAGGTA
Source organism: Segatella copri (assembly GCA_021618535.1). Taxonomy (GTDB): domain Bacteria; phylum Bacteroidota; class Bacteroidia; order Bacteroidales; family Bacteroidaceae; genus Prevotella; species Prevotella copri_O. The sequence goes on from JAJWAL010000017.1 coordinate 8,559, forward strand.
GTTTTCTCAGCATCCAGCTTGTCTGTCTCTACCTCATAACCATTATCATCCAGGTATTTAGTGATGTTCTCGTCTCCCGGGTTTCCTACCTCTACGATGAGGCGGTTAGGATCGCTCTTCTGGTTTGGAGCGAATTCCTGGTTGCTCCAGTCCATGAAAGCCTGTGGAACAAGGATGGTGTTGAGTCGCGAAGAGAAACCGATAACCTTTCCCTTGAACTGCTCTTTCTTGCCACCAGCCTGAATCTGGATATTGAAATCAATCATGCCCATCAGTCCATCGCTGATTTTAGGGAGCGAATGACTCTGGGCGAAACCGAAGTTATACATATTAATATAGGTACGCGGGAGGATGATTGGCACCTCCTGAGTTCCCGGCGTATATTTCCAGTCCTTGAGCGGCACATCAACAAAACCGTCAGGCACACTCTCGAAGAAGAGTTCGCTATTAAGAACGTTCACGCCGTTTACACCCATCTGGGCATCTACCTTATATTCAGTAGAAGTGAATTTTCCTATTTTCTTTACAAACTTCTGGTCGCCGATTTCATCGATTTCAGAACCCGAGAAGGTATTGGAACGGCCGCTGATGGTATTTCCCATACCTATCTTCTTGCTCATGATGAGGTAGTCGGCTTTCATGAAACTGTCTTGCTGAGTGAAGACAGGCAGCACGTCTTTATAAAACTGAAAGCCGAAAAGAACGATGAGCATACCGAAGAGATTGGCGAAGGCAAAGCCCGCAAACTGAGGTATGCTGATATGCTGACGCAATAATTTCCAAACGAGATTCATAATCTAAATATATGTTCATAGTTTAAGTCCATGTGCTTACCAATACTGGTTACGATGACGCCAGCCCCCTGCTCCTTCGCTTCGGTCATCATGATATCTGCCATGATGCGCGAATTGTTGTCGTCGAGGTGACTGATAGGCTCATCAGCCAGAATGAAGTCGAAAGGCTGACAGAGCGCACGCATCATTGCCACACGCTGCTGCTGTCCGAATGACATTCTGCCTATTTTGGCATCTACCTTATCAGCAATACCGAGCATATCAAACCATTTAAGAATCTGCTCACGCGTCTTGAATCCGGTTATTTTGTTCTTGATTTCTACATTCTCCAGGGCAGTAAGCTCAGGGAAGAGACGGAGTTCCTGAAAGAGATGGCTGATATGACGCTTGCGCATCTCTACCCAGTCTTTCACCTTGTAGTTGGCGGTAACATCATTGTCGAACATCACGCTTCCGCTGTAGTCGTGACGATAGCCGAGCACATAGCTGCAGAAAGTACTCTTTCCGCTGCCACTCTCTGCCTCGATAAGATAAAGATGACCTTTCTCGAAGGTAACATCCTGCTTCCATATCTCCGAATCCAGGTCGTTGCGCTGGGCAAAAACCTGTGGGAGAACGGAATGAAGCTGAATCTTTTCCACTTTTTTTATGTTTAATGTTTAATCTTTTACCTTTAAAGTATAGACCACCGAAGTAAGATTTCCGAAGACAGGGGTGAGCAGGCCGGTTACGGTAGAGATGGCATCATTCTTGCCCGAACCGTCACTATCAGAACTTTTGGCGAGATTAATGACCATTGCCAGTTTCTGACCAACGATGAGCTTCTGAATCTTTGCATCTATCGGATGATTACTTGGTTTCACGGCATATTGCGCCATCAGCTGGTCGCTTCCACTAAAGAACTGCTTGTCATCCGTCACACCGAAATAGAACGAGGTCTTGCCGTCGGTATAGAAGTAAGCATTCTTTCCCCAATTGGCTATCTTCGCACCAGCCGGACATGAAGTTTTCCAATAATCAACATCGCCCAACCACTTGGCATGCGACAGTTTAGCAGCCATCGTCATCTGCATATTGTTATCTGTAAGCGAAGGCATCACGATAGCCATATCCCCATCCACACTACGGATGATATTATCCATATCGATGGCCTGGTTGATACCCATCAGGAGGGTCTGAAGGCTGCGGTTGCTCTGCATCATCGGCAGGAACTGCTCGCCCTTTACGTTCATGAAGATACCCACCAAGGCATCAGCAGGCATCGACTTAACATAGCTTCCTTTAATCGGACGATAGGTTTGAGACGCCTTCTTTAGGGCCTCATCTATTTCTTTATTAAAGGAGAAGGTTTCTCCCTTCACCTGCAGGATACCGTCTTTCACGTCCATCTCAGCAGCAATCACTACCTGCGAAGGGTCGGTATCTTTAGGCGTGCCAAGGGTAAATGGAGCAACGAACTTCTCCGGCAGCGCCTGAGCCTGAGCCACCATAGCCATAGGCGAAGTGATGGTTTCCAGACGTTCAAACATAGGCGATGCGGTAATACCTTCGTCCTCATCAGCCTTCAGATATTTCACCATCTGCTGCTGGAGCTGGGCCTGCGCATCGGCTACAACCGGTCCCATAACGAGGAGTGCCTGATCAGAAAAGCCGACCAGCCACGAATTTTTCAATACAGAGAAATGAAAGCCTTTGCGCTCCTTCACCTCTGTAGCGATATGCTGTTTGGCAAGCGAAGCAAGCCAGTCTTCTACATCGCCCTCATCGCTCACCTTGGCACAAAGTCCGAGGTTGCCATCAGCACTCTCAAAGAGGAATATCTTCTCAGAGATGTCGATGCCACACTTCGATGCATCCTCAACGTGCAGCAGAGACTTGAGCATTCCCGCCTTGTCTTCATCGCTTTTTCCGGATGCCATCTGCTGCATGTCAACAGAGATGAGCGCAGTACTTTTCTTTGGAATGGCATTGAGATAGTCAGTGCCCGAGCATGAGCTCAGCAATCCCAATACGACAGCCAAGCACATGAACATCAAACTCTTATACAATCTTTTCATCACACTAGTAAATATTATAAAGCTCTTGCCAGATGGCACATGTTGACAGCCACCAATCCTGCTGTTTCCGTACGGAGGCGACTGGTACCAAGCGAAACACTCTCATATCCGTTTTCCAGGGCCAGTCTCACCTCATCGATAGAGAAATCGCCCTCAGGTCCTACCAGCACGGTGATGTCATCGGCACCCTCCTGGGCTGCTCCGGCAGAATCATCAGCTGGACATGACTTGGAAATCTCGGCAAAAAAGTCTTTCTTTTCTATCTCCTCATAACAATGACATATAAACTTTCTGCCATTGCGGGGAGTAGTAATAAAATCTTTAAAGTTCTGCAGTTCGTTGACCACAGGTTTCCAAGCCTTGTGGCTCTGCTTGACAGCAGAAACCACAATCTTGTCTATGCGGTCTATGCGGATGACCTTGCGTTCAGAGAACTTGCAGTTGAGGAAAGAGATTTCATCGAAGCCGATTTCCGTAGCCTTCTCTGCCATCCATTCAATGCGGTCCATCATCTTTGTCGGGGCGATGGCCAGGTGAATGTGTCCGCGCCAGGCAGGCTGCTGCGGCATAACCTCCTTCACCTCATAGATGCACCGTTTGTTGGTAGCCAGCGAAACTTCTGCACGGTAGAACACCCCCTTGCCATCCATCAGGAACAATTCGTCCCCCGCCTGGATACGCAAAACCCTGAGTGCATGAGTAGCCTCTTCCTGAGGCAGTTCTGTCTGTGTAGCCGCATCTGGCACATAGAAAAATCTAACTTCTTTCATTTCCTCTTATTGTTACTTTTTCTTCTTAATTTTCTATTATTCCATAAGAATATCCTTTAATTATTCACTTTTTTTGCCTTTGCGGCGCTCTATCTCATCGCGAATGGCTGAGGCTGTTTCGTAATCTTCTTCATTAATGGCACAATCCAATGCTTTTTCGAGCATCTGGTCTGGCAAAGCCGAAATAGGTACCGCACAAGAAGTCGAACTCATATCATTTTTATTAAAAGGAGTAGAAATTTCCTTTATAACCAGCTCTGTTGTATACATTTCTATATCCGCAGCCACAGACAGCAACACAGCCTGGTCAGTCTTGATGCTCATACGTTCATTTGTGATTTTATTCACAAGAGTAGCATATACTCCCCTCTCTGGCGTAGCATCGAATTCGAGATAGAAATCGTCTACATTTTGCCTGTCAAATAGTGTCCAAAGTACAGAGATCACATCATTTTTAAAATCAGAAGTTTTCGAATTACATGCCTTCAGCTGCTCTGCTACATATTCATTAGTCATAATAGACAAAGCTCTTTTTTCGGATTCGTCTACCAAACTAATAATACATGTCCCGGAAGCTTCCGGAATGCCAAAGCAGGCAGCGAGTTTAAGTTTGTACAACATCATTATGTACCCTTTCTTTATTTAAATTTATTTATATTCTTACGTAACATTCTGTTTTTACTCTCGCGTTGAGTATGACCTTTTTCTTCCTTATTTCTGTTCTTTCTTCGGACGGAAGAGGACAGCAAAGGCTACAGCTACCACGAGCGCATAACCGGCAAAGATGAACCAGCAGGTTTTCCAGTCACCCATCAGGTAGCCATCATCTGTCCAGTGGCAGTAATGGTTGATGACCATACCTGCAAGAATGGTTCCGATAGATGCTCCCAGACCGTTGGTCATCAGCATGAACAGTCCCTGAGCCGATGCTCTTACCTTCACATCACATTTCTGGTCTACAAACAGACCACCCGACACATTGAAGAAGTCGAAGGCTACACCGTAAACGATGCATGAGAGGATGAAGAAGGTAACACCCGGAAATGCAGGATTGCCCAATCCGAAGAAACCGAATCGCAAAACCCATGCCATCATGGCGATGAGCATCACAACCTTGATGCCATAACGCTTCAGGAAGAACGGAATGAGAAGGATGCAGAGCGCCTCGGCCACCTGAGAGATGGATACCAGGAGCGTAGCATTGTTAGCTGCAAAAGTATCGAGCATCGCAGGATCGCCCTTGAAACTGGTAATGAACGGAGTGGCATAGCCATTGGTTACCTGCAGACTCATACCGAGCATGCAAGAGAAGATGAAGAACATCGCCATCTCACGGCTCTTGAAGAGTTTGAAGGCATCGAAGCCCCATGTCTCTACCCAGCTCTTTGTCTCTTTCTTCACGATAGGACAGGCTGGCAATGAGAAGCAATAGAGGAAGAGAAGAATGCTGAGCACACCCGATACCAGGAACTGATAATGGGTATACTGGAACTTATGGGCGTTCTCGCTCAACAGGAACGAGAATGAACCGTTGTCCCAAGTAGCACAGTTCACAATCCACATCGTGAGGATGAAGCCCACGGTTCCGAACACACGGATTGGCGGAAAAGCCTTCACGGTGTCGAGCCCGTTGCTCTTCAATATACTGAATGCCGAAGTATTTGACAATGCCAATGTAGGCATATAGAAAGCCACGCTGAAGGTGTAAACGGCAATAAACATTACCTCATTAGGAGTCTGACTAGCCTGTCCCATACCGAACAGACCTATCATGGCTGCTCCTGCCAAAAGGTGACAATAGCCCAAAAGACGTTGCGGCTGGATATACTTATCTGCCACAATACCCATCAATGTAGGCATAAAAATAGATACGATTCCCTGTATGGTATAGAACCAGGAAATCTCGGCACCCATCCCAGCCTTGCCGAGATAGTTGCCCATAGACGTGAGATAAGCTCCCCAAACTGCAAACTCCAGGAAGTTCATCACTGCTAGGCGTACTTTCAGATTCATAGTTTAATGTCTTTTTATTATAAAATATTAGCTGCAAAGATACAAATTTTCGGGTAAAAAGCACACGATTTTGAAGATTATCCGCATGAAAGCTAGCATATTTAACAAATTATGTGTATTTTTGCAGCCGATTTCAACAGATATAAGAGAAAAGTAATATAGAAACAACAGATATGTTAGTAAAATTTTTCCTCACGTGCAATAAAATCGGGGCTTTCACGCTAGGTGGAGGCTACGCCATGATACCGATCATGGAACAGGAATTTGTAGACAAGAACAAGTGGATGGACAAGCAGGAGTTCATGGATATCATGGTAGTGGCTCAGACCACTCCGGGCATCTTCGCCATCGACATGGCGAGTCATATCGGCTATAAGCTGAAGGGAGTCTGGGGAGGCATTGTGGGTGCCATAGGCATAGCCCTGCCTTCTATCATCGCCATTCTCATCATCGCCATGTTCTTCCAGCATTTCAAGGACAATTATTGGGTGGGCAAGTTCTTCATGGGTGTGCGCCCTGCCGTGGTAGCGCTCATTGCTGCGCCTTGCTTCAAGATGGCAAAGACGGCAAACATCAACCGCTACAACATCTGGATTCCCGTTGTCTGCTGTCTGCTGATTGCAGCTTTCGGTATCTCCCCTATCTACATCATCATCGCAGCCGGTGTGCTGGGCTGGCTCTATGGAAAGGTAAAAAAGTAAAAAAGTAAAAATATAGAGATTATGCTATTTCTGAAATTATTTCTGATATTTACCAAGATTGGTACATTTAATTTTGGTGGCGGATATGCGATGCTTTCGCTCATCCATAACGAGACGGTAGTGAAGAACCATTGGCTTACCAATGCTGAGTTTACGGATATTGTGGCTATCAGCCAGTCTACACCGGGACCTATCGGCATCAACTGTGCCACCTACGTAGGTTATACCGCCTGCCTTCACGACGGCTATCCTACCTGGGCAGCCTGTCTGGGTTCGGTATTGGCTTCGCTCTCCATCATGTGGCTGCCTTTCATCATCATGATTCTCATCAGCCGCTATCTGATTACGCACAAGGATTCTAAAATCGTAAAGGATATCTTTGCGGGACTCCGCCCTGCCATCATCGGACTGATAGCTGCTGCCGCCGTTCTCCTGATGAATAAAGAGAACTTCGGATCACCAACCGACAATCCGTTTGTCTTCGGAGCAAGCATCGTGCTGTTTCTGGCTGCTTTCTACTTCACAAAATTCAGAAAGACCAACCCTATCCTGCTGCTTTTCATCTGCGGTATCATCGGAATGGTTATCTTCTAAACATCGCCCTGCGGTCTGAACCAACGGCCTCCAGCCGATGGGTAAGACAAGGGGCTGATGCCTTCAGATAGGGACAAAAAAAAATTGATTGTCTCACGACAACCAATCTTTTATTAACCTTAATAATCTAATACCATGAAAAACACGATGCAAAGGTACAAATAATCTTGTAACCTGCAATAGTTTATAGCAAAAAACTTCAAGAATTTAACTCTCCTTAAAAGTTTTACCATTCCAGTTAAATTTTCTTTGCACTTTTATTGCATTTACAGCCTTCTTATCGTCAGCAGACACGAAAGGCAAAGCCAAGCGCACTACGAGGCTGTTTTCATGTTGCAGGAGCAGAGCACTCACGATTTTGAGTTCAATTTTCCCCTTGAGTTCCTCAAACTTAGCCTCGCTCATCGTATCGGGTTTGGCAACAAGTCCGGAAGCCAGTTGCTGCAAAGATTTCCCATCGAAAATTCTGCTGGCATCCTGCTCTTGCCAATCCTGATTAAAGAGATAGAGTTCACTCTCCTTCTCTACTCCGGCAAACGTCTTCACCACGCAAAGCAGCGAATCGCCGTTAGCCGATGGCAGTTTCTTCATCTGCAAAGTAGCGCTCTTGCTTGTTCTCAACTGAGCGAAATCAGCAGTCAGCGTATCCATCACACTCGTTTCGCCTAACAGATTCTTCACTTCTGCCTTCACTCCCATCTCCTGCAGCTCAGTAAATTCCAGCCGCAGGTTGTGGTTGAGATAAGGCACAACAGAATCGGGCATCGAAACCAGCAAGTCCTTCATCGACTTGGCTTCCATGCCCAAGCTTGCCATCATCAGGCAAGCACATAATATATATTTTATCTTCTTCATTACTATAATTCCTTCGACCATTTCTTTCCCCAAGGAGTAAAGAGCCATGCAAGAAAGGCCAATGCTACTATTGAGCACACGGCAAAAGTTAAAGCTAATGTATTCATATATTTATCTTTTAGAAATTAACAAACCTATTATAAATAAAATGACAGTTAAGAAAACACCCCAAAATATCGCCCAGTAAGAATCTTCCTGATTGGTCTGAACTATACCAAACAGAGCCGCCATCCCACCTAATACCATTACAGTAAAAGTGGATTTACTCATATCAAAGAAATACTTCACTATTGTTTCTCTGACAAACTTTGCCTTTTCCTTTTCTTCTTTTGCTGCCATATTTCTCTATTTTCCGACAAAATTACGGAAAATAAATGTAACTTGCAAATGATTTGCTCATTTTCTTTCGAAATTTAACCTAAAAAAGACGAAAAAGAGGAAAGCGCTTCATTACGAAACACTTTCCTCTAATTATCTAATCATTAATCGTACAATCTTCTTTCAGAAGAGATTTACTCTTCGAGCGCTCCTTGGGCTGCCGCAAGTCTGGCGATTGGCACGCGGAATGGAGAGCATGAAGCGTAATTCATACCGACCTTAGCGCAGAACTTAACTGATGAAGGCTCACCACCGTGCTCACCGCAGATACCTGTACGGAGGTTAGGACGGGTAGCACGACCATTCTCTACTGCCATCTTGATGAGCTGACCAACACCCTCCTGGTCGAGAACCTGGAATGGGTCAACCTTCAAGATCTTCTTCTCCATGTAGGCAGGGAGGAAGGAAGCAATGTCGTCACGAGAGTAACCGAAGGTCATCTGTGTCAAGTCGTTAGTACCGAATGAGAAGTACTGAGCCTCCTCTGCAATCTGACCTGCAGTAAGGGCAGCACGAGGAATCTCAATCATAGTACCGATCTCGAACTCAACCTCTACGCCGTACTCGATGAATACCTCCTTAGAAGTAGCGAGGATGATAGACTTCTGCTGCTTAAGCTCCTGAACGGTACCGATGAGCGGAACCATGATTTCAGGACATGGGTTGTAACCTTCCTTCTTCAACTCGCAGGCTGCACCGAGGATGGCACGGGTCTGCATAGCTGTAATCTCTGGGAATGTAATACCGAGACGGCAACCGCGATGACCGAGCATAGGGTTGTTCTCTGCCAGAGAATTCACACGTCTCTTGATTTCCTCTACGCTTACGCCCATCTCCTTAGCCATGGTCTCCTGACCAGCCAAATCGTGAGGTACAAACTCGTGGAGAGGTGGGTCGAGCAAGCGGATGTTCACGTGGCAGCCATCCATAGCCTTCAGAATTCCGTAGAAGTCAGCCTTCTGATATGGGAGGAGCTTAGCAAGTGCCTTCTCACGACCCTCAACAGAGTCTGCCAGAATCATCTCACGCATGGCAACAATCTTCTGATCATCGAAGAACATGTGCTCTGTACGTGTCAGACCGATACCCTTGGCACCGAATGCACGGGCTACCTCAGCATCGTGTGGAGTATCCGCATTGGTACGGATTTCCATCTTTGTATATTTGTCGCAGAGGTCCATCAGCTCCTTGAAGTCGCCTGAAAGCTCTGCAGCCTTTGTCTCAATCTGTCCTGCGTAAACCTGACCTGTAGTACCGTTCAGAGAGATGTAATCACCCTCCTTGTAAACAACGCCCTCAATCTCTACAGTCTTAGTCTTGTAATCTACGTTGATAGAGCCGGCGCCTGATACACAGCACTTACCCATACCACGGGCTACAACGGCAGCGTGAGAAGTCATACCACCACGAGCGGTAAGGATACCCTCAGCAGCTGACATACCTGCGAGGTCTTCAGGAGATGTTTCGATACGAACCATGATGACCTTCTTGCCGTCCTCATGCCATTCCTGAGCATCGTCAGCATGGAATACGATCTGACCGCAGGCAGCACCTGGAGATGCAGGAAGACCCTGAGTGATGACCTTAGCCTTAGAGAGCGCCAACTTATCGAACACAGGATGCAAAAGCTCATCGAGCTTCTGTGGCTCACAACGGAGGATAGCAGTCTTCTCGTCAATCATGCCCTCGTGGAGGAGATCCATGGCAATCTTCACCATAGCTGTACCTGTACGCTTACCGTTACGGGTCTGGAGGAACCAGAGTTTGCCTTCCTGTACGGTGAACTCCATATCCTGCATATCGTGATAGTGATGCTCCAGCTTATCCTGCAGCGCATCGAGCTCCTTATAAAGCTCAGGCATAGCCTCTTCCATAGAAGGATACTTAGCTACGCGCTCCTCTTCAGAGATACCTGCACGCTCAGCCCAACGCTGGGAACCGATCTTTGTAATCTGCTGTGGAGTACGGATACCGGCTACCACGTCCTCACCCTGTGCGTTGATAAGATACTCACCATTAAAGAGATTCTCACCATTACCAGCGTCACGTGAGAAGCAAACACCTGTAGCAGATGTATCGCCCATGTTACCGAATACCATCGCCATGACAGATACGGCAGTACCCCACTCGTCAGGAATACCTTCCATCTTGCGGTAGAGGATAGCACGCTCGTTCATCCAAGAACGGAACACAGCGCAGATAGCGCCCCAGAGCTGATCGATTGGGTTGGTAGGGAAATCCTGACCTGTCTGCTCCTTGATGGCAGCCTTGAAGAGTTCAACGAGCTTCTTGAGCGACTCTACAGAGAGGTCCTTGTCAAGAGTAACGCCCTGCTCTTCCTTCACCTTTTCGATGATAGCCTCGAATGGGTCGATATCTTCCTTGTTTACAGGCTTAAGGCCCATAACGACGTCACCGTACATCTGTACGAAACGGCGATAAGAATCGTATACGAAATGAGGATTACCGGTCTTCTTGACCAATCCCTCAGCAACTTCGTCATTCAAACCGAGGTTGAGGATGGTATCCATCATACCAGGCATAGATGCGCGTGCACCTGAGCGTACTGATACGAGGAGCGGATTCTCTACAGAACCGAACTTGCTGTTCATCAATGCCTCAGTATGAGCCACAGCAGCCTTCACTTCGTCCTGGAGAAGTTCTTTGATTTTTTCCTCACCCACTTCATAATATTCATTACAAGTGTCTGTTGTAATGGTGAAACCTGGAGGAACAGGTACACCAATCAGGTTCATTTCGGCAAGGTTTGCGCCTTTACCACCAAGTACTTCTCGCATTTGGGCATTGCCTTCTGCTTTTCCGTTTCCGAATGTATAAACTCTTTTTTCGTTCATAATTGTTATAGGTATATATTTTATTTCGTTTTACGTTGCTAACTATTAATTGTAATGCAAAGATACGATTTTTATTTGATACTACCAAACTTTTATACGCTTTTTTGCTATCCCGAGATTACATTTTATACTGTTGACGCACACACGGGCAGAAAATTAACAATCCCGTATACGATAGAAAGATATTTGACGAATCTGAAAGTGCGTCTCTCGGGATTGCAGCCTGCATTCTGATGTTTTTTACCTACCTCCCGATGCATCTGAAACTGCGTCACGACGTAGCGATGGCTACGTCCCGACGCAGCGCCAAACACGTCGCGACGTAGAAACGGCTGCGTCGGGACGCAATTTAAAGGTAAAAGGATTGTGAGGCGATAACAAAAGTAACAAAAGTAACAGGTGACCTCTGATGTAAAAATGTGAATGTGAATGTGAATTTGAAATGTAAGTGAAGAAAAAAGAATGCATGTAATGATATAATATCATTTAATTCTTATTTAATAAGGTACGCGCGTACGTACAATTAAAATATATACTATCAAAAATCATCAATAAACAGCCTCGACAAAAGGATACACATAACAGTCCGTTTTCTTCACTTACATTTCAAATTCACATTCACATTCACATTTCATCCCTTTACAACCACCGAATATTACCTGTTACTTCTGTTACTTTTGTTATCGCCTCACAATCTTTTTACTTTTTTACCTTTAATCGCCTTTTTACCTTTACTCGCAAATAATTTGGGACAACTCTTGCATTTCTCATAAAATTGCAGTATCTTTGCACCCATAAAAAAATACAAAACATTATTATGGCAAGAAAACGTAAACCATTACCTCTGTTAGAGAACATCACCATCGAGGCAGTAGCAGCCGAGGGTAAGTGCATCACACGCGTAGATGAACAGGTCATCTTCGTACCTTTCTGTGTGCCAGGAGATGTTGTCGACTTGCAGGTAGTAAAGAAGAAACATAAGTATTGCGAGGCGAAGGTAGTTCGCTTCATCAAGAAGAGCGACGTAAGACAGGAGCCTATGTGCGAGCACTTCGGCATCTGTGGCGGTTGCAAATGGCAGAACCTCCCTTACGAGGAACAGATCAAGGCGAAGCAGAAGCAGGTGGAAGACCAGCTCACACGCATCGGCAAGATCGAACTTCCTGAATTCCGCCCTATCATGGGCAGCGTAAAGACCCAGGAGTACCGCAACAAGATTGAGTTCGGATGCAGCAACAAGCGATGGTTCACCGCCGAGGAACTGGCTCAGCTCCCTCAGAAAGAGGATGATACCGTAACATCGCTCAAGGAGCGCCACGCTCAGAACGCCATCGGTTTCCATATCACCGGAGCCTTCGACAAGATTTATCCTATCAAGAAGTGCTGGCTGATGGATGACCTCTGCAACGAAATCCGCAACTTTGTATTCGAATACGCTGATTCTCACGACTATACCTTCTACGACCTGCGTGAGCAGCATGGTTTGCTCCGCAACATGATGATCCGCAATTCGAACACTGGAGAGTGGATGCTCGTCTTCCAGTTCCACTACGATGAGGAGGGCGATGAGCAGAGAGCATTGGAGCTGATGCAGCAGGTGGCTGACAAGTTCCCTCAGATAACATCGCTCATGTATGTAGACAACCAGAAGGGCAACGATACCATCAACGACCTGGAACTCAGCCTCTTCAAGGGCAACGACCATATCTACGAACTGATGGAAGACCTGAAGTTCAAGGTGGGTCCTAAGAGTTTCTACCAGACCAATACCGAGCAGGCTTACCACCTCTACTGCGTGGTCCGCGAGTTTGCCAACCTTACCGGAGATGAGCTGGTTTACGACCTCTATACCGGCACCGGAACCATCGCCAACTTCGTGGCGCACAAGGCAAAGAAGGTAATCGGTATCGAGTACGTGCCAGAGGCCATAGAGGATGCAAAGGTGAATTCTCAGGTGAACAACATCGAGAACACCCTCTTCTATGCAGGCGATATGAAGGATATCCTGACCAACGATTTCATCGCGCAGCATGGTCGTCCTGACGTCATCATCACCGACCCTCCACGTGCCGGAATGCACCCAGACGTAATAAACGTGATTCTGAATGCAGCCCCAAAGCGCATCGTATACGTAAGCTGCAACCCAGCTACCCAGGCACGCGACCTGCAGCTGATGGATGCCCAGTATAAGGTAGCAGCCGTACAGCCGGTGGATATGTTCCCTCATACCCCTCACGTAGAGAACGTGGTACTGCTCGAAAAGAGATAAACCTAGAAATCAAAATAGAAACAAGATGAAAAAGAGTATCATCCTGGCGCTCATGGCTGTAGCTTCACTCTCAGCCAGCGCCCAGCAGAAGCAGACCATCGAAATACCATCATGGTTGAGCAACGTGAAATTGTCGGGTTATGGAATGACCCAGTATCAGTACAGCGGACAGAAAGATGCCGAATCCAACTCATTCAACATCCGTATGGCGCGTATCTCTCTCGAAGGTCGCATAGCAGGCGACTTCTACTGGAAGACTCAGATTCAGTTCAACGGCAACACCTCTACCCTCGGTTCCAGTCCGAGAATGGTGGATCTGTTTGCTGAATGGCAGAAATATGAATACTTCAAGGTGAAGATCGGTCAGTTCAAGAACCCGTTCACCTTTGAGAATCCGATGCACCCTATCGACCAGGGTTTCATGGGATATTCACAGAACGTGAGCAAGCTGGCTGGTTTCAGCGACCGTGCCGGAGAACATGCATCCAACGGCCGTGACATCGGTCTTCAGTTCCAGGGTGATTTCCTCAAGAATGCCAACGGCAGAAACCTGCTGCACTATCAGATTGGTGTATTCAACGGACAGGGAACCAATACCAAGGACGTTGACCAGCAGAAGAACATCATCGGAGGTGTATGGGTAATGCCAGTAAGCGGCATGCGCATCGGTGCCTTCGGATGGACCGGTTCTTATGCAAGAAAGGGAACCTGGACCGACGAGCATGATGCCTCCTATACTGCCGACATTCAGAAACGCTCTGGCGTTCGCAAGCTCAGCCAAAACCGCTATGCCTTCTCATTCGAATACAAGCAGGATGGCTGGACCGTTCGCTCCGAATATATCCACTCCACAGGAAAGGCTTTTGCAAAGAGCATCACCAACTTCAACGATGCCAACGCCAAGGACTGCAATCTGAATGCAAAAATCGGCGACAAGGCACAGGGTGTATATGGATTGGTTATCGCCCCATTGGCTCAGCTTCCAAAGAACAGCCGTATCGACGTGAAGGCGCGTTACGACATGTATCAGCCTAACGGCAAGAGCAACATGCAGAGAACCCAGTATGAGGCTGGTTTGAACTTCCACATCGGCAAGCGTATCTCCATCCTCACCGAGTATGCACTCATCAACGACAAGACACTCGCGAAGCACAATTACTCCATGGCAGATGCCGAGGTTTGCTTCCGATTCTAACAGAATCGAGTAGGAGGAAAACGAAGTAGTTTTTCTCCTACTTTCGTTTTCCGACCTCTCACACCACCGTACGTGCGGTTCCGCATACGGCGGTTCCTATTTTGGATACCATTCGAGATACACCTCCATTAAAGTAACATACCCTGCGGAGCGTAGTTTATTGTTATCTATCGCCCTTTTTAGAATAGGGCTGTCAGCTATTCGCCAATAGCCCTTGCGAGTATTACCCCATTCGTATGCTTGGTATTTATTGATTCCACATATGATGAGGTTTGCCACTTTTGTCTTGGCTTTCTTCCAAGCTTTCCATATACACATGCGGATTCTACGCCTTAGCCATTCGTCCGTTTCAAGCAAGAGACGCTTCATATTAGCAAGGTGATAATAGCCGACCCAACCTCTTATGTATTCTTTCAGCTTTTGCTTTCTCTTGGCATATCCCCATACGTTGCTGCGACTTGTCAGTTCTTTCAACCTTGACTTCATCTTGGCTTTGGACTTTGGATGCACCGTGAGTTGGCATTTGCCTTTCATCACATAAAAGGAGTAACCGAGATATTTCACTCCGCGCACATACGACACTACGGTCTTTTCCTTGTTGACTTTGAGATATAGAGTATTCTCTATAAATCGGGTTATAGACTCCTTCACTCGCATTGCAGCCCTCTTGGACTTACAGAATATCATCGAGTCATCTGCATAGCGTACAAAGGGAAGCCCTCTGCGTTCAAGTTCTTTATCTAATTCGTTGAGCATGATGTTACTCAACAACGGACTTAGCGGTCCTCCTTGGGGAGTTCCTTCCTCGCTCGCTTCAAACAAGCCTTTGTTCATTACACCACTTCGGAGATATTTGTGTATAAGACTGACCACTCTGCCGTCTTTGATGGTACGGCTGAGAATTTCTATGAGTTTGCTATGGCTCACAGTGTCGAAGAAGCGTTCAAGGTCAAGGTCTACTACATATATGTAGCCTTCGTTGATTATCCTTTGCGCTCCTCGTAGTGCGTCATGGCATCCTCTTCTCGGACGGAAGCCGTAGCTCGTCTTGGAGAATTGGTTCTCATAGATGGGAGTCAGTACTTGGTTGATGGCTTGTTGCACCAGACGGTCTACTACTGTAGGTATTCCCAACAGGCGCATCTTGCCATTGTCCTTGGGTATTTCTACCCTTTTCACTGGGTTCGGACGGTAAGAACCGTCCATCAAGGAACGGATGAGCAAGTCCTTATTGGTCAAGAGCCATGGGAGCAGTTGCTCGCACGACATCTTGTCGATACCACCACAGCCTTTGTTTCTCATCACAGCCTTGTAGGCTCGGTTGAGATTTGCAGGACTGAGGATTTGCTCGAAAAGGTGTTCCTTGTCGAATGGTACTTCCACGATGTTGTCTTCACACATCCACATGAAGGTCTGCACTCCCCCATACCATTCGGTTTCCGACCTATCTCTTTGGGGGCAGCCATTAACTTGTGATAATGTTTTCTGCATTCTTTCCTTCATAAGGTATGTTTCAATTACTATCGTTTAATTGTTAGGTTCAGCCCTTCGTGCAACGTTATCGAGTATTGCACTACTATGGCGTCTGCTGACTTCTCACGGCAAGCTTTACTCCGCTTCTTTCGTAAAAAAAAAAAACTATTTGAAGCGTCCGTGAGACCTCCTCGGATAAGAGCATTGTCTTTCCATCTTATACCCACTTCATTTACACCGACCGTTCCGAATAGCTATAGGGCTTTGGTTTGAGTAGCAACCTTACCCACGGTCATATGCCTTGTATGAAGTTTCTGTTCGTTAGGTCAGATGTTTGCCGCCGGCTTCTTTCAGATTTCACCTCACGATGGACACCCTTGCCTTTGGCTATGTAATTCCCGCTATTAGGGCTTACTCGGGACTTGCACCCGTTAGACAATGCTCGTGCCGAGCATACTACAACAAAGGCTCGCTCCTCAACAGGAACGAGCCTTTATTGTGTTTACTGTCAACAACTTATCCTAGAACGAATAAGAGAAACCTACTGACATGAATTCCTTAAACTGCCAATAGCTATCATCATCCTTGCGCTTCACACCATCGTCGAAACGCGGATAGAGGAAGATATTGGTAGAAATATAGCGGTTAAACTGGAAGGTAATGGTGTTTTCCCACTCTATTTCAGCACGCTTGTAAGTAGTATATCCCCAGAGACGGGTCTTCCACTTGATATTATCCGCTATCTGCCACGACAGGTCGAAGGTACACTCAGAACCATAATCGGTCATACCATGCTTCCCCTCATCCAGTCCGTACCGCGTAGCCAGCGACGCTCTGCCCACATACTTCCAGTTGAAAGCCAGAGGAGCCAGATGGGCACTACCCTTCAGGCGGTGATTGAACCAGTCTACATTATAATCCATACCGACAGAGAGATTCAGATTGAATGGCGAGAAGAAATCGGAATAAACCGTCTTATCGTTACTCTTGTAACCATGCGTAAACTGAGTCTGACCAATCAGCTGGATGGTATAATACCACTTTTTAGAAGCCTGCAGACCGAGTTTTCCGGTGTATCGAATCATATCATCGCTCGTTTTCAGCGTATGAACCGTATCACCCTTCGAAGTCTGATAACCCAGGCGCATCTCCACCTTATTATCCCATTTTATCTTCTGCTTGTTATTGTAGTTGGCAAACATCGTCACTCTTCCGAGCACCGAATAATTGCTCTCACCACCCTTATACCAGTTGTCAGAAACATAATTTTGCAGGAACTGGAGATAATAATCGCCACCTATGGTCCAGAAGTTAGGACGGGTGATGACGATATCCATCGGAGCCGCATCCACCTCAATCGCCTTCGGAGCCACCTGCTCTACGATGTCCGGATGATTCTTCTTCGGTTTGCTCTGCGCAGCCAGCGGTGCCCCCACCTCCTTGAGATGAGTCTCTGTATCGCGCACCAGGTCGGGACGCGTGAGATAAACCTCCATCAGAGTCTGATCGAGCATCGTTCCGAGCGAATCCTTCACCCCACCCTGAGGCTTGAGTCGCAACATGCGTGCTGCCGGACCATGATAGAACGTGAGCGGCGTGAAGAGCTGGGCATATCTGCTGTCCCCGGAATCCATCTTCATGGAATCGATGCGCTGACGGCACATCAAGAGCGAGTCAGCATAGATTTCAGCCAACCTGTTCTTCGATGCCTCTCCGGGCTCCACCTTCTTCAATTTGCGCTGGGCAGAAACAGGTGTCAGAGCCGAAAGGAACGCAAGAACGAGTAATCCAAATTTTATTTTCATACCTTAATTTTATAAATTTGGGCACAAAGGTAATAAATAATTCATAAATCTATGCCCTTTATTAGGAATATTTTTGCTCATTTCACAAAAATGTCGTAACTTTGCAGCCAAATTATTCTAATTTAAATTATAAATATCGTGGCTGAAACAAAGTACATCTTCGTAACTGGTGGTGTGGTTTCTTCTTTGGGTAAAGGAATCATATCTTCATCCATCGGTAAACTTCTTCAAGCAAGAGGTTACAACATTACTATCCAAAAGTTTGACCCATACATCAACATCGACCCGGGTACGCTGAACCCGTATGAGCATGGTGAGTGCTACGTAACGGTAGATGGTATGGAGACCGACCTGGACCTCGGACACTACGAGCGATTCACCGGCATTCAAACTACGAAAGCGAATTCTCTCACCACTGGTCGTATCTACAAGGCAGTCATCGACAAGGAGCGTCGTGGCGATTATCTCGGCAAAACCATCCAGGTGGTGCCTCACATCACAGACGAGATCAAGCGCAACGTGAAGCTGCTCGGCAAGAAGTATCACTATGACTTCGTGATTACCGAGATTGGCGGAACCATCGGCGACATCGAGAGCGCCCCTTACATGGAGGCTATCCGACAGCTGAAATGGGAACTGGGCAAAAACGCCATCAACGTTCATCTTACCTATGTGCCTTATCTGAAGGCAGCAGGCGAGTTGAAGACTAAGCCTACCCAGCACTCCGTAAAGGAACTGCAGAGCGTAGGTATTCAGCCAGATATCCTGATTCTCCGTACCGAGAAGCATCTCGAAGAGGGAATCATGAAGAAGGTGGCAAGCTTCTGTAACGTAGACCTGGACTGCGTTATCCAGAGCGAAGACCTTCCTAGCATCTACGAGGTACCTGTAAACATGCAGAACCAGGGCCTTGATACAGCCATCCTCCGCAAGATGGGCGAACCTATCGGCGAAAAGCCTGCGCTGGGTCCTTGGAGAACATTCCTCGACCGCAGAAACAAGGCTACAGAGGTGGTAAACATCGGTCTCGTAGGCAAGTACGACCTGCAGGATGCATACAAGAGTATCCGCGAGAGTCTCTCGCATGCCGGCACCTACAATGACCACAAGGTGAAGATTACCTTCATCAACTCAGAATATCTCACAGAAGAGAACGTGGCAGAACAGCTGAAGGGACAGGATGGTATCGTCATCTGCCCAGGATTCGGCCAGCGAGGCATCGAGGGCAAGATTATCGCCGCCCACTATACCCGCACCCACGACATCCCTACCTTCGGCATCTGCCTGGGTATGCAGATGATGGTCATCGAGTTTGCCCGCAACGTATTGGGCTACAAGGATGCCAACTCACGCGAGATGGACGAGAAGACTCCACACAATGTCATCGACATCATGGAGGAGCAGAAGAATATATCAAACATGGGTGGAACCATGCGTCTCGGCGCTTACGAGTGCGTGCTGAAACAGGGTTCACGCGTGTTCAATATCTATAAGAAGGAGCATATTCAGGAACGCCATCGCCACCGCTATGAGTTCAACAACGAGTTCCAGCAGGAATTTGAGAAGAACGGCATGATGTGCGTAGGCAGAAACCCTGAGAGCGACCTGGTAGAAATCGTAGAAATCCCAGGCTTGAAGTGGTACGTAGGTACACAGTATCATCCGGAATACCAGAGTACGGTGCTGAAACCACATCCACTTTTCATGGATTTCGTAAAGACAGCAATAGAAAACAAAAAGTAAATATTAGGAGTTAAAGGAGTGATCCCCTTTACTCCTTTAATTTCAAATTTTAAAAATGAACAAGAACAACATTATCGGTTTCCTCCTGATTGCCGTAGTGCTGATTGGCTTTAGCTGGTATAACCAGCCATCTGCCGAAGAACAGAGAGCGGCATTCGTTCAGGACTCCATCGCCAAGGCTAAACATGCCGAGATGGAAAAGGCTAGCAAGGCTGCCGCTGTTAAGCGCCAGGCTAATGCCAAAGCAAAGGTTGAGGCAGACTCAACCGCCCTCTTCTATTCGGCACTCAAAGGCCAGGCTAAGAAGATTGTATTGAGAAACGAGAAGGTAGAATTAACACTCAACACTAAGGGTGCTACTGTAGAGAAGGCTGTCATCAAAGGCTATGTGGGACACAACCTGAAGGTGAAAGACGGTTCGGCTGATGCCAAGGACGTGACCCTCTTCGACGGTAACGACCAGAGCCTCAAATTCATGCTCGAGGCAAAGGAAGCCAACATCATCACCAGCGATCTCTACTTCACTCCATCCAACGTGACCGACAAGTCTGTAACCCTGACCGCTGTGGCTGGTGAAGGCAAGACGCTCACCATGACTTATACATTGGGCAAGGACTACATGCTGCACATGAGCCTGCAGGCAAATGGCATGGCGGGTCTGTTCTCACCTAATTATAATAAGATGGATGTTGACTGGAGCGACAAGGCACGCCAGCAGGAGCGTGGTTTTATGTTCGAAAACCGTTACACTACCCTCACCTACCATAATGTAGAAGGCGGTACCGACCACCTCAACGAAGGTAGCGAGAAGATTGACGAGAAGATAGAAGAAACCATCGACTGGGTATCTTTCAAGAACCAGTTCTTCTCTGCCATCATCGTAGCAAAGGATAACTTCGAGAAGGATGCTTTCATGACATCTATCCCTCAGGAGAAGGGTTCGGGCTATCTGAAGCAGTTCCAGGCTAAGATGAAGACAGCTTTCGACCCAACCGGTAAGAAGGCATCTGAGTTTGAGTTCTACTTCGGTCCTAACGACTTCCAGATTCTGAAGAATACCGAGAAGGAAAGTACCTTCGGCAAGGACTTGGAATTCCAGAAGCTCGTATACCTGGGATGGCCTATCATCCGTTGGATCAACCGTTTCTTCACACTCTACGTATTCGACTGGTTGAGCAACGTGTTCCCAATGGGTATCGTATTGATTCTCATCACCTTGCTCCTCAAGCTCATCACCTACCCTATGGTGAAGAAGAGCTACATGAGTTCAGCCAAGATGCGCGTGCTGAAACCAAAACTCGAAGCTGCTACAGCTCAGTACAACAAGCCTGAGGACCAGATGCAGAAGCAGCAGGCGATGATGGCGGAATATGCCAAGTATGGTGTAAGCCCATTATCCGGTTGCTTGCCTATGCTGATTCAGATGCCGGTTTGGGTTGCGATGTTCAACTTCGTGCCTAATGCCATCCAGCTTCGTGGTGAGAAGTTCTTGTGGATGAACGACTTGAGCACCTTCGACCCAATCTTCGAATGGAATACCAACATCTGGCTGATTGGCGACCACTTGAGTTTGACCTGTATCCTGTTCTGTGTAGCCAACCTGTTGTACTCTTGGATGACCATGCGTCAGCAGCGCGACCAGATGGTAGGTCAGCAGGCAGAGCAGATGAAGATGATGCAGTGGATGATGTATCTCATGCCATTGATGTTCTTCTTCATGTTCAATGACTACTCAGCCGGTCTGAACTTCTACTACTTCATCTCATTGTTCTTCAGTGCCGCTATCATGTGGACCCTGCGCAAGACTACCGACGACGAGAAACTCCTCGCCATCCTTGAGAAGCGCTACCAGGAGAACAAGAACAACCCTAAGAAGGCAAGCGGCCTGATGGCAAGAATGCAGGCCCTCCAGGAGATGCAGCGCAAGCAGCAGGAAGAGATGATGCGCAAGCAGGCAGAACTGAACGAGAAAAAGAATAATCTCGGAAAATAAAGATTACTAGATAAATAAGAGCGTAATGGATTACCCTAAAAGGTGTTCATTACGCTTTTTTTACCCCCGAAAAGGTATAATTTGTTAAATGATATTATAAATTATACCTTTTCGGGGGTATTTTCATTTTTTATTCGTATATTTGCCCCCGAAAGGGTATAATATAATATTATCCCATATATAATATTACCCGATAGGGTATAAAACAACAAGAATATGAGCAATACATTATCATCATACGTCAAGGAAATGCGCAAGCAATTCGGATTGACGCAAGTAGATCTGGCTGCGAAATCGGGCGTAGGACTCAGATTCGTAAGAGAACTGGAACAGGGAAAGGAAACATTGCGACTCGACAAGGTAAACCAGGTTCTCCTGCTGTTTGGTCAGGAAATAGGCCCCGTTCCTATCACAAAAGAATAAAAATAAAATATCATGAAACAAGGAAAAATATATCTCTACGACCAATACGTAGGTCTGCTGACGGAAGACGAGACAGGCTTTACCTTCGCCTATGATTCTGATTATCTGGCATCGGATGGAGCGGAAGCCGTAAGTCTGACGCTTCCCTTATCCGATGAGCCCTACCACGATACCGTACTGTTCCCATTCTTCGATGGATTAATCCCCGAAGGATGGCTGCTGAACATCGCAGAAAGCAGTTGGAAAATCAACCAGCGCGACAGAATGTCGCTCCTCCTTGCCTGCTGCAAGGATTGCATCGGAGCAGTAAGCGTGATTCCTACAAACGAATCTCAAGCAGAAGAAACGAATGGTTCACCCCATAAACAGAAAGGAGAATAAGATATGGAGAAATGTCTATATTGTTATAAACCGCTCAAGCCTGGTCAGGTAGATTACCATCCCGCCTGCGCACGCAAGCTCTTCGGCACCAGGGAAGCCCCTGTCCTACCCTATGTAAGAAAGGAAATCGGCGACCTCGCAAAACAGGTAGTGCGTGCCCAGACCACCCTTACCGGTGTGCAGGCAAAACTCTCGCTCGATGTCAATCCGGGCGGAAAGAACGAACCATCCCGCTTTACCATCGTAGGTCTTTGGGGAAAATATATCCTCAAGCCCCAAACCGACCGCTACCGCTGTCTACCTGAAATAGAAGACCTCACGATGCATCTTGCCGAAGCAGCCAAAATAGCTGTGGTTCCCCACGGCTTGATTCGCTTTGCCGATGGCGAACTCTGTTACATCACCCGGAGAATAGACCGATTGGATGATGGGCAAAAAGTACCGATGGAGGATATGTGCCAGCTATCCGAGCGCCTTACCGAATACAAATATAAAGGTTCCTACGAGCAGATAGCCAGACTCATCAAGAAGTATTCCGCCTTCTCGCAGCTCGACCTCGTGAACTATTGGGAAGTGGTCATCTTCTCATGGATTACGGGCAACGCTGACATGCACCTCAAGAACTTCTCGCTCTACAACAACCGCAAATTGGGTTATGGCTTAACTCCAGCCTACGACCTCCTCTGCACGAAGATTGTGATGCCAGAAGATACCGAGGAACTCGCCCTGACGCTCAACGGCAGAAAGAGAAAGATTCAGAAATCCGATTTCGTCAAGGTAATGACCGCCTCGGGCCTCAGCGACAAGGTAATCAACAACATCGCCAAGAAGTTCCGCCGTTCCATCGTAAAATGGCTTGACCTCATAGAAGCCTCCTTCCTGCCGGACAGCATGAAGAAGGAATACAAGAAACTGATCCTCAGCAGAGTTATGGCATTAAGATAATGTTTCTGTATAAAATAAAAACAAACACCCACGAAAAGGTATAATTAATCAATCTACGAGATTAACTATACCTTTTCGGGGGTATATTGTTTAAAGCAAATTTGCTTCTTCAATAGTATCCAACCCGAATTTACTTCTTCAATACCGGCTCGCAGGTGATATCCACACCGAGCTTCTTGAAGATTTTCTGGTCTACATCACTCAGCATCACGGTGCAATGAGCCTGACAGCCGCGAAGCTTAGGCAACTGCTCCAATGCCTTTCGGCAATTCTCATCATTCTCTGAAAGAACAGAGAGGGCTACGAGAACCTCATCGGTATGAAGACGAGGATTGTGACCGCCGAGATAATTCACCTTGGTATGCTGGATAGGCTCAATCATCGACTGAGGAATCAGCTTCAATTCATGGTCGATGCCTGCCAACTGCTTGGTAACATTCAGGAGCAAGGCGGCACTACAGCCCAGCAACTCGCTGCTATGACCGCAGATAATGGTACCATCCTCCAACTCAATGGCAGAAGAGGTATGTCCCGTCTCCTTCTTATGATTCTTGGCAGCCACCGTCACCTTGCGGTAATCAGTAGTAATCTTAGCCTGATTGAAGAGCATCTGAATCTTGTTGATCTCATCATCATTGCAAGCGCCAGCCGCCATCTTGTTGGTAGCCGCATAGTAACGGCGGACAATCTCGTTCTTAGATGCCTCGCAGCAAGCCTCATCATCAGATATGCAGAAGCCCACCATATTCACACCCATATCCGTTGGCGACTTGTATGGATTGCTGCCATAGATACCCTCGAACAGCGCATTGAGCACAGGATAAATCTCTACATCACGGTTATAGTTGATGGCTATCTTATTGTATGCCTCCAGATGGAATGGATCAATCATGTTGACATCGTTCAGATCGGCAGTAGCAGCCTCGTAAGCGATGTTCACCGGATGCTTCAAAGGAAGATTCCAAACAGGGAATGTCTCAAACTTGGCATAACCGGCACGCACCCCGCGCTTGTTCTCATTATAAAGCTGACTCAGACAAACCGCCATCTTACCGCTACCAGGACCTGGCGCAGTAACAATAACCAGAGGACGCTCAGTCTCAACATAATCGTTCTGACCGAATCCCTCGTCAGAGGCAATCAGACTCACGTTATGAGGATAGCCCTCGATGAGATAATGGCAGTAAGTCTTGATGCCCTCGCGCTCCAGACGCTGCTTGAAGGCGATGGCTGCAGGCTGACCATTATAATGAGTGATGACAACAGAACCCACCATGAAACCACGGTTTTGGAACTCACCACGAAGGCGCAACACGTCCTCATCGTAAGTAATGCCCAAGTCGGCACGCTTCTTGTTCTTCTCTATATCGGCTGCACTAATCACGATAACAATCTCGATGCTATCGCTGATTTTCTGGAACATGCGCAGTTTGCTGTCAGGCTGGAAACCCGGCAAAACTCTGCTGGCATGATGATCGTCAAAAAGTTTACCGCCTAATTCGAGGTAAAGCTTTCCGTCAAACTGTGAGATTCTTTCCTTGATGTGTTCTGACTGAATCTTCAGGTACTTCTCGTTATCGAAACCTATCTTCATACTACTTTAAATAAAACTATATCGCTATTATTTTGCAAATTTGACTGCAAAAGTACAAAAAAAACTGGCTACAGAACAATGTTTTACGCAAATTATTCTTAATTCTCAAGGATTTGCCGTATCTTTGCATCTTGCAATGGGCAGCATGACATGTCATATCGCAAAAACATGAAGTTTAAAAGAAAACAATAACCGACAAATGAAAAAGAATTTACGTACCGCCTCTATCTGCGTGCAGGGAGGCTATGAGCCAAAGAACGGCGAACCGATTGAAGTGCCAATTTATCAAAGCACCACTTTCAAGTATGACAACTCTGAGGAGATGGCTATGCTCTTCGACCTGAAGAAGGAAGGCTACTTCTACACCCGTCTCCAGAACCCTACCAACGATGTTGTGGCTAAGAAGATTGCCGAACTCGAAGGTGGCGTGGGAGCCGTTTTAACCAGCAGCGGTCAGGCTGCCAACTTCTACGCAGTATTCAATATCTGCGAAGCGGGCGACCATATCGTTACCTCTAATGAGATTTATGGTGGTACCTTCAATCTCTTCGGCGTAACCCTGAAGAAACTTGGCATCGAGTGTACTTTCGTGAATCCGAACGACAGCGAAGAAGAAATCCAGAAGGCTTTCCGCCCTAACACCAAGGTTGTTTTCGGCGAAACCATCAGCAACCCGGGCTGCGCAGTACTCGACATCGA
This sequence comes from Segatella copri, assembly GCA_021618535.1. Lineage (GTDB taxonomy): Bacteria > Bacteroidota > Bacteroidia > Bacteroidales > Bacteroidaceae > Prevotella > Prevotella copri_O. Next base: position 34,096 of record JAJWAL010000017.1, read on the forward strand.
GAAGTTTGCACGCATCGCTCACAAGAATGGGGTGCCTCTCATCGTTGACAACACCTTCGCTACGCCTATCAACTGCCGCCCATTCGAATGGGGCGCCGACATCGTTACCCACAGTACTACCAAGTATATGGATGGTACGGCTTCACAGGTAGGTGGCGTTGTAGTAGACAGCGGCAACTTCGACTGGATGGCTCATGCTGATAAATTCCCAGGTCTCTGCACACCGGATGACAGCTACCATGGTCTGACCTATGTGAAGGCTTTCGGCAAGATGGGTTACACCACCAAACTCGTAGCTCAGCTGATGCGCGATTTCGGCAGCATCCCTGCCCCAATGAATTCGTTCATCCTCAACCTCGGTCTTCAGAGTCTCCACCTCCGTATGCGCCAGCATTGTGCCAACGCACAGAAGGTAGCAGAGTTCCTGCAGAACGATGAGCGTGTGGCTTGGGTTCACTATAGCGGTCTGGAGGGCGATGAGTATCATGCACTTGCCCAGAAGTATATGCCAAACGGCACCTGCGGTGTTATTGCCTTCGGATTGAAGGGAGACCGCGAGACAGCCATCAAGTTTATGGATTCTCTCGACATGATCAACATCGTAACCCATGTAGCCGATGCCCGCACCTGTGTGCTCCATCCAGCCAGTCACACTCATCGCCAGCTCAGCGAAGAGCAGCTGAAGGAAGCAGGTGTTGCGCCAGATCTGATTCGCCTCTCTGTAGGTATCGAAGATGTAGAAGACATCCTCGATGATATCAAGCAGGCTTTGGATCAGATTTAGGACAAATAGGATACATAACAACAAAACAACATTATAACAGTAAAATTAGAAACATGATTAAAGCTATGATTTTAGCTGCTGCAGCTCTCACGATGGGCACAGCAGCTGATGCACAGACTATGATTCAGAAAAATGACATCAAGGTAGAAAACCACCTGATGACTCCTGAAGCTCTCTGGGCAATGGGACGTATCGGTGGCGCCGAAGCATCACCTAACGGCAAGCAGGTGGTGTACCAGGTAGGTTACTACAGTGTAAAGGAAAACAAGGGTCATCAGATGCTCTTCATCATGGATGCCAACGGCAAGAACCAGAAGGCATTGACCACCGATGCAAAGAGCGAAACAGATGCGGCATGGATTCAGGGCGGACAGAAGATTGCCTTCATCCGCGACGGACAGCTCTGGAGCATGAACCCAGACGGAACCGACCGCAAGCAGCTCACCAACGACAAGTTGGGCATCCAGGGCTTCCGCTTCTCTCCAGACGGCAAGAAAGTCATCCTCATCAAGGAACTCCCTTATCACGGAACCATCAAGGAGAATCCTTCTGATCTCCCTCTGGCTACCGGCCGTCTCGTTACCGATATGAACTATCGCCACTGGGACCACTACGTAGAGAGCCTTCTCCACCCATTCGTGGCTGATGTAGCTGCCGACGGAACTATCAACGCTGGCGAAGACATCCTGAAGGATGAACCATTCGAGTGCCCTATGGCTCCATTCGGTGGCATCGAGCAGTTGGCATGGAGTCCGGATTCCAAGACCATCGCCTACACCTGCCGCAAGAAGGAGGGCGTTCAGTATGCCATCTCTACCGACTCTGATATCTATCTATATAATATAGGTACGCGCGAGACAAAGAACCTCTGCAAGGAGGCTGGCTATGTAGAGCCTAAGATTGATGCTACCAAGAGCATGAAGAACCAGGCTGTCAACGCTCCTGAGAATCTGAAGAACAATCCGGGTTACGACGTGAACCCTCAGTTCTCTGCTGACGGAAAGTACATCGCTTGGCAGAGCATGGCCCGCGATGGCTACGAGAGCGACCGCAACCGCCTCTGTGTTTACGAGCTCGCTACCGGCAAGAAGAACTATGTATCAGAGAAGTTCGACTCTAGCGTAGAGGGCTTCGTATGGAACAAGGACAACAAGAGCCTCAGCTTCATCGGTGTATGGCACGGAACCCTGAACCTCTATCAGGCTAACTTCAAGGGCGAAGTAAAGCAGATTACCAACGAGTGGGCTGACTACGGAAGCATCTCGCTCGCCAACAACGGCAACAAGCTTCTCGCTACCAAGGCTAGCATGAGCCATCCTACTGATATCTACATCGTAACTCCAGGCAAGGATGCCAAGAGTACCAAGGTAGAGCAGATTACCCGCGAGAACGACCATATTCTGAACCAGTTGAATCTGGGTAAGTGTGAGCAGCGTTGGGTAAAGACTACCGATGGCAAGCAGATGCTGGTATGGATCATGTTGCCATCTAATTTCGATGCCAACAAGAAGTATCCTACCCTTCTCTTCTGCGAGGGTGGTCCTCAGAGTCCGGTTAGCCAGTTCTGGAGCTACCGCTGGAACATCCAGATCATGGCAGCCAACGGCTATGTAGTCGTATTGCCAAACCGCCGCGGTCTCCCTGGTTTCGGAAGCGCATGGAACGAAGAGATTTCTGGCGACTGGACAGGCCAGTGCATGAACGATTATCTTTCAGCTATTGATGATGCTGCCAACAATCTTCCTTACGTAGACAAGGATCGTCTGGGCTGTGTAGGTGCAAGCTTCGGTGGTTTCTCAGTATACTATCTTGCCGGTCATCACGACAAGCGTTTCAAGGCATTCCTCTCTCACGATGGTGCTTTCAACCTGGAGAGCATGTACACCGATACAGAGGAGGCTTGGTTCTCTAACTGGGAATACGAGGATGCTTACTGGAACAAGGACCAGAGTGCCAACGCCAAGAAGACTTACGAGAACAGTCCTCATAAGTTTGTAGACAAGTGGGATACTCCAATCCTCTGCATCCACGGCGAAAAGGATTACCGTATCAATGCCAACCAGGGCATGGGCGCCTTCAATGCAGCCCGCATGCGTGGCATCCCAGCCGAGCTCCTCATCTATCCTGATGAGAACCACTGGGTATTGAAGCCACAGAACGGCGTGCTCTGGCAGCGCACTTTCTTCGGCTGGTTGGACAAGTGGTTGAAGAAATAACATATAAAAAAGGCTTGCTCCGTAATGAAG